>NZ_JBNDIC010000009.1:0-146212 GCF_056755475.1 Rhizobium sp. KNZ2-6A
TCAGCAGATTGCAACGCTACAGCAATACCAGGCATCGGCGACAAACGCGCAGATCGCCTATGAGCGCGATTCAAAGCTGATCAAGGCAAATACTATCGCACAAAGCCAGGTCGATAGTGATCTGGCCACATGGAAGGCTGCGCAGGCACAGGTTGCGTCGCAGCAGGCCTTGATCGATCAATATTCGATCCGCGCGCCTTTCGATGGACATCTCGGCATCCGGCTGGTCAGCCTCGGCGAATATTTGGCGGCCGGAACCGCAGTCGTCACATTGCAGTCGCTCGATCCGATCCAGTTCGATTTCTCGATGCCGCAGCAGGCTTTGTCGCAACTGAAGGTCGGACAGGCGGTGACGGCGACGGTCGATGCCTATGGGAACCAGACCTTCGAGGGGAAGATCACGGCAATCAGCCCGCTGGTGGATACCCAAAGCCGCAACATCACAATCCGGGCGACCTTCCCGAATTCCGATCGCAAACTCCTGCCTGGGATGTTCGGCAACGTATCGGTAACGGTTGGAGAGCCGAAAGATTATATCGCCCTGCCGCAGACCGCCGTCACCATCAATCCCTACGGCAACGTCGTCTATGTCGTGGCCGACAAGGGCGGCGGACAGGATGGAAAGCCGCAGCTCGTCGCAAATCAGAAGTTCGTCAGCACCGGACAGGCGCGTGGCGATCAGATCGCCGTGACCAAGGGGTTGAACGCAGGCGAAATGGTGGTGACCTCCGGCCAGCTGAAATTGAACAATGGCTCACCGGTCATCATCAACAATGAGGTGCAGCCGTCGAACGATCCCAATGCAAGTCCGGCAAATCCCAACTGAGGTGTGGCGATGAATATCACCGATATCTTCATCCGGCGCCCCGTGCTTGCCCTTGTGGTCAGCGCGTTGATTGTCGTGATCGGCTACCAGTCGTTCCGCACGCTGACGGTGCGTCAGTACCCGCAGACCCAGAATGCCGTTGTGACGGTGACGACCACCTATCCAGGTGCGGCACCCGACGTTATCGCCGGCTTCATCACGACGCCGCTCGAAAACGCCATCGCCCAGGCGAACGGCATCGACTATATGACCTCGTCGAGCACCAGCGGTACTTCGACGGTCACGGTCAACCTGCGCCTCAATTATGATGCCGACGCGGCGATGACGGAAATTAATGCCAAGGTATCCTCGGTTCTCAACCAGCTGCCAACGGGCACGCAGCAGCCCATCATGTCGGTGTCGATCGGCCAGACGATCGACGCCATGTATATCGGCTTCCGCAGCGATGTTCTCGCCAGCAACCAGATCACCGACTATCTGACGCGCGTCGTCCAGCCGAAACTGCAGGCGGTCACCGGCGTGCAGACGGCCGAAATCCTCGGCGGAAGGACCTTTGCTTTGAGAGCTTGGCTGAAGCCCGACAAGCTTGCCGCCTACGGGCTGACGGCCGGCGATGTCAGGACCGCGCTAGCGAACAACAACTTTATTTCCGGTATCGGCACGACGCGCGGTCAGATGACGCAGACGGTGCTGACGGCGCAGACGGATCTGCATTCGGCCGACGAGTTCAGGGAGATGGTCGTCAAGCAGATCGGCGATACGATCGTTCGCCTGAAGGATGTCGCAACCGTCGCACTCGGCTCGCAAAATCCCGATGTCCAGATCGGGTTTGATGCCCAGGACGGCGTGTTCATGGGTATCCAAATTGCGCCGACGGCAAATCTGCTCGATGTGATCTCAGGTGTGCGTGCTGTGTTTCCGGCCATTCTGGCACAATTGCCGCAGGGGCTGGAGGGCTATATCGTCTACGATTCCAGTACCTTCGTCACCCAGTCGATCGACGAGGTCGTCAAGAGTCTGATCGAGGCTCTGGTGATCGTCATTTTCGTGGTGTTCGCATTTCTCGGCTCGCCGCGATCGGTCGCTATTCCCATCGTCGCCATACCGCTATCGCTGGTCGGTACTTTCGCGATGATGCTGATCTTCGGCTTCTCCATCAATCTTCTGACTTTGCTGGCTTTGGTGCTTGCCATCGGCCTCGTGGTCGATGACGCCATCATCGTCGTGGAGAACGTCAACCGCCATATCGAGGAAGGCGCGCCGCCGATGCAGGCGGCGCTGGCCGCGGCACACGAGCTGGTCGGGCCGATCCTCGCCATGACCGTCGTGCTGGTCGCCGTCTATGTGCCGATCGGTTTTCAGGGCGGCCTGACCGGCGCTTTGTTTACGGAGTTCGCCTTTACGCTGGTTGGCGCCGTCACCGTTTCCATGATCATCGCGCTGACGCTGACGCCGATGATGTGTTCGCGCATCCTGAAGCCCCATCTGACCGACCGCAGCGGCTGGGAGGAGCGCATTTCCGATTTCATCGACCGCCGCTTTTCGGAAATCCATCGGCCCTATGTGCGCATGCTGCATGGCAGCCTGAATACCGTGCCGGTGACGCTGGTATTTGCCATAATCGTGCTCGGCAGTATCTATTTCCTCTACGCCAGCGCCAAGAGCGAGCTGGCTCCCAATGAAGATCAGGGATTTCTTGCCTCTCAGGTGACCAACGCCCCCAATGCGACACTTCAGCAGAAACTGCTCAATTCCGACCAGGTCACGAAGATCTTCCGCAGCTTCCCGGAAACCGACAAGACCCTGCAGGTCGAGGTGCCCGGCACGTCTTTCGAGGGCATGGTGCTGAAGCCGTGGGATCAGCGCAACCGAACGGCTGACCAACTGCAGCCGCTGGTACAGGCGGATCTGGCAAAGATCGCCGGCGGGCAGGCGGTGGTTTTCCAGATACCGCCGCTGCCCGGCGCTAGCGGCTTGCCGGTACAGTTCGCCATCGGAAGCACCGGTAGCTTCGGCCAGCTCAACGAAGTGTCCAACACCTTCCTGCAGGAAGCGCAGAAATCCGGCGAATTCATCTTCCTGACGAAAGATCTCTACGTCGACAATCCGCAATATTCGATCCAGATCGACCGCAGCAAGGCGGCAACGCTGGGCTTGTCCATGAACAATGTCGGTTCTGCGCTTGCCGCGATGCTGGGCGGCGGCTACGTCAACTATTTCAGTATCGACAATCGCTCGTATCAGGTCATCCCGCAGGTGGAGCAGCGCTCGCGCCAGACCATCGATCAGATCATGAACTATCCGATCGCAAGCGTGAACGGTTCCAAGATCCCGCTTTCGGCGATCGCGACGGCGAAACTCGAGGCGACGCCGCGTTCGGTCGCGCACTTCCAGCAATTGAACTCCGCCACCGTCTCCGGCGTGCCGGCGCCGGGCGTGGCTGTCGGCGATGCCCTGGAAACCTTGAAGTCGATCGCGGCGCGCACGCTGCCACAGGGCTACTCGGTCGATTATGGAGGCCAGTCACGCCAATACGTGCAGGAATCCAGCGGCATGGCCACCACCTTCGCCCTCGCCTTGATCATCGTCTTCCTGGCGCTGTCGGCGCAGTTCAACAGCTTCCGCGATCCGCTGATCATTCTCGTATCGGTGCCGATGTCGATCGCGGGCGCGCTCGCCTTCATTAGCCTCGGCATCGGCGGCGCGACGATGAACATCTATACGCAGGTCGGCTTGGTGACGCTGATGGGTCTGATCAGCAAGCACGGCATCCTGATCGTCGAGGTGGCGAATACGCTGCAGGTGTCCGGAAAGACAAAACGGGAAGCGATCGAGGGTGCCTGCGGCATTCGTCTGCGTCCGATCCTGATGACGACCGGCGCGATGGTCTTAGGCGTCGTGCCGCTGATCCTTGCGACCGGCGCCGGCGCATCCGCCCGCTTCAACATGGGTCTTGTGATTGCAGCTGGGCTTGCCATCGGGACATTGTTCACGCTCTTCGTGGTGCCCGCCGTCTACATGCTGCTTGCCGCCGACCACCACAAGCAGGCTGCGGCAGAAGCAGAGCCGGCCCCGGTGCATTGATCGGCCCGCCTGAGGCGGCGGCCATCGGGCTCACACGCTACGTGGCCATGTCTTCTGCTAGTGCTGGTCGGCGGCCGGTGCTCCTCGAAGCGCGATGAAGACGACGAGGGCGAGGATGGCAATCATCGTGGCGACGAGGATCAATACCGATCCGTGAGCCTGCAGGAAGGCCGTTTTGGCTGCATCCGCAATTGAGGTGCCCATATCGCCGCCAAGATCCCTTGCTGCGGCCATCGCTTCCCCGATCGAATGCGTTGCGCTCTTTGGCGCAGCGGATGGTCCTGAAAAGGAAGACCGGTAGATCGAGTTTACGAGAACGCCGAACAGGGTGACGCCCAGGCCGCCACCCAGTTCGTAGCCCGTGCTTTCCAATGCACCGGCAGCACCGGCGCTCTCCTTCGGCGCGCTTCCCATGATCGCGATCGACGACGCCAGGAGGCCGACACCCAAAGCAAATCCCAAAATCGCCAACAGGAAGGCAACGAGGTAGTTGTGTTGCCCGAAGTCGGTGAACGAAATCGCCAGCAGCGACGCGGCAGACGCCGCCATCGACAGCGACGCGACCGCGCGGAGACCGAAGCGGGTCGCCAGCCTGCCGCCGAGCGGGCCGCCGACGGCGGCGGCGCCGACCAATGGCAGCATGAAGACCCCGGCTTCCAGCGGCGTCTTGCCGAGAACGAACTGCAGTTCCTGCGCCAGCACCAGTTCGAAACCGGCGAGCGATCCGCTGGCGATGAAGGCCATCAGCAGGCCGACGGCGATGGCGGGCTTTCTGAGCAAGGAGAGGTCGAGGATCGGGTTCCGGGAAGAGACCTGCATCCACCCGAACCAGACGAGTATCACGGCGCCGCCGAGCAGCGCTGCCGCGGATAATGCGTGAAGCCCGTCCTTGACGCCGGATTTGATGCCGAAGACCGTCAGGATCAACCCGGCAACCAGCACAAGCGCCTGCCATGGATTCCAGGCGGTTTGCCGGTCACCCGGCCACGATGGCACCAGGATCCAGACCATCGGGATGACCACGGCCATGACGGGAACATTGACGAGAAAGACCGAGCCCCACCAGAAACGCTCGAGAAGCAGGCCGCCGACGAGCGGACCGATTGCTGCACCCGCCGTGCCGACCACGCTCCAGATGCCGAGTGCGGTCGCTCGCTCGGCGTCGTCGTCGAATGCCTGCCGAACGAGCGCCAGGACGCAGGGCATGATCATCGATGATCCGATACCGAGGGCGGCGCGGACCGCGATCAGCACCGGAGCGCTCGGCGAGAAAGCCGCGGCGATGGAGGCGATGGTGAAGATGACAAGGCCGAGCAGCAGCATCCGGCGGTAGCCGACGCGATCGGCAAGCGTGCCCATGGGCACGAGAAGGCCGGCCATCACAAGCGGATATATGTCGATGATCCAGAGGACCTGGTTGCCGGAGGCTTCCAACGCGACTGTCAGCGAGGGGATGGCGATATGGAGGATGGTCATATCCACCACCACCGGGACGAAGGCCGCGATGACCGCGACGAGAACGAGCCAGGGATTGGGCTGCATGGGACACCTAGATACATGGTCTCGGAACGATTGTCTCGTTCGCCGAGATTGGGACGTTTGACGCCTGCCCGTCACCGGGCAGGCGCGCCGCCCATCCGGATCAGGGATGGGCGGCCGGTGCGGGCGGGACGTTAGCACCCGCACCTTTCTCTTCGACCGGTCTTTTGGTCCGCAGGAGGGACAGCACAAAGACGAAAAAGACCGGGACGAAGAAGACGGCAAGGATTGTGGCCGAGATCATGCCGCCGAGGACGCCGGTGCCGATCGCGTTCTGGCTGGCGGCGCTTGGTCCGGTGGCGATCGCCAGCGGCACGACACCAAGCGTGAAGGCAAGCGACGTCATGACGATCGGACGGAAGCGGACGCGTGCCGCCTCGACCGCCGATTCGAGAAGAGACCTGCCCTCGGCATAATAATCCCTGGCGAATTCGACGATCAGGATGGCATTCTTTGCCGACAGGCCGATGATCGCGATCAGGCCGACCTTGAAGTAGAGGTCATTCGGCATGTCACGAAGGATCGCCGCCAGCACGCAGCCGATAATGCCGAGCGGCACCACCAACATGACCGATAACGGGATCGACCAGCTCTCGTAGAGACCTGCGAGCAGCAGGAAGACGAAGAGGATGCTGAAGCCGAAGAGGATCGGCGCCTGGCTGCCGGAGGATATCTCCTCGCGCGACTGGCCGGACCACTCGTAGCCGAAACCTTGCGGAAGTTCTGCGGCGAGGCGCTCCATCTCGGCGATGGCGGCGCCCGAAGACTTGCCCCCGGCTGCTTGCCCGGTGAGGCGGATGGCCGGATAACCGTTATAGCCGACGATCTGCGGATCGCCCTTCCGCCAGTCGGCGGTCGCAAAGGACGAGAGCGGAACCATTCCGCCGCCGGCATTGCGGACATTCAGCTTCATCATATCTTCCACCTGCATGCGGCTGCGGCCGTCTGCCTGCACGATGACCTGCTGCATGCGCCCCGCATTCGGGTAATCGTTGATATAGGAGGAGCCGAGGTTCGCGGTGATGGCGTCGTTGATATCGGTGAAGCTGACGCCGAAGGTGTTTGCCTTCTCGCGGTCGATGACAAGCTTGATCTGCGCGGCCTCCTGCATGCCTTCCACGCGCACGTTCGTGACCACGCTGCTCTGCGCCGCCTTGGCGATCAGCTCCTCTCCAGCCTGCTTGAGCGCCTTCTGTCCGCGCCCGGCGCGATCCTGCAGCCGGAAGGAGAAGCCGCTCGTCGTGCCGAAGCCTTCGATCGGCGGCGGTGAAAGCGCGTATGAGGTGGCGTCCTTCAGGCCGGCGAGCTGTGTATTGACGCGCTCGGCGATTTCCGGCACCGAACTGCCGGCCGGCCGCACGCTCCAATCCTTGAGTGTCACGAAGGCGATGGCTGCGTTCGGCCCGTTGCCCGAGAAGCTGAAGCCCTGCACGGCAAAGATATTCTCGACGGCGGGTTCGGCCCTGAAGATGGCCTCGACCTGCTTCAGCGAGGCGATCGTGCGGTTGGCGCTCGCCTCCGGCGGCCCTTGTATGTCGACGATCAGGGTGCCCTGATCCTCCTCCGGCACGAAAGAGCCCGGCAGATTGACGAAAAGATAGCCGAGGCCCACGACAAGCGCGAGGTAGACGGCCATCATTCGCCAGGACCGTCGCGCAAGGCCGGCGGCCGTCTTGGTATAGCCGGCGGTCATCCCGTCGAACTTGCGATTGAACCAGCCGCCGAACCCCTTCCTGGCATGATGGTCGTCCTTGATCGGCTTCAGGAACGTCGCGCAGAGCGCCGGCGTCAACGACAGCGCCAGGAAGGCGGAGAACATGATCGAGACGACCATGGTCAGCGAGAACTGGCGATAGATGATGCCGGACGCGCCCGGAAAGAATGCCATCGGGATGAAGACGCAGGAGAGCACCAGCGTAATGCCGAGGATGGCGCCGGTAATCTGCTTCATCGCCTTCTGGGTCGCGGCTTTCGGCGGCAGACCTTCTTCCGCCATGATGCGCTCGACGTTTTCAACCACGACGATCGCGTCGTCGACAAGGATGCCGATCGCCAGAACCATGGCAAACATGGTCAGCACATTGATGGAGAACCCTGTCGCATACATGATCGCGCAGGTTCCGAGCAGCGCGATCGGTACGACCAGCGTCGGGATGAGCGTGTAGCGCAGATTCTGCAGGAAGACGAACATCACGATGAAGACGAGCGCGATCGCCTCCAAAAGCGTGTGCACGACCTTCTCGATCGAGGCGTTGACGAAGGGGCTGGTGTCGTAGGGTATCGAATACTCGACCCCTTTCGGGAAGAACTTCGACAGCTCGTCCATCTTCGCCTTGACGGCCTTGGACACCGCGACGGCATTGCCCGTCGAGGAAAGCTGGATGGCGAGGCCCGCGCTCGGATTGCCGTTGAGCCGGCTTGCCGTCGAATAGTTTTCCGCGCCGTCCTCGATGCGCGCGATGTCGCGCAGGCGAACCGTCGAGCCGTCCGGATTGGCCCGCAGGATCACCTCGCCGAACTGCTTTGCGCTGCTGAGCTGCCCTTCGACGATGACGGTCGCGGTCAGATCCTGGCTGATGGGATTCGGCGTGGCGCCGATCTGACCCGCAGCCACTTGCGCGTTCTGCGCGGTGATTGCGGCACTGATGTCGGCTGCCGTCAGATGAAGGCCGACCATCTTGTCCGGATCGATCCAGACGCGCAGCGCCCTTTGCGAGGCGAAGAGCTGCGCACGGCCCACGCCCGGCAGTCGCCGAAGTTCGCCAAGAATGTTGCGGTTGACGTAGTCGCCGAGCGCGATCTCGTCCATCTTGCTGTCGGTGGAGGTCAAAGCCGCGATCAGCAGGAAGCCGGCGCTGGCCTCCTCGACCTGGATGCCGCGCGTTCTGACCGTCTGCGGCAGCCTCGCTTCGACGCGGCGAACCGCGTTCTGCACGTCGACCGTCGCCTTGCCGATGTCCGTTCCGGAGCTGAACGTGGCGTTGATGCTCACCGAGCCGGAATTATCCGACGTCGACTCGAAATCGACGATGCCGTGGACGCCGTTGAGTTCCTCCTCGATCAGTCGGGTGACGCCCTGATAGATTTCCTGCGGCGAGGCGCCGGGATAGGAGGCGAAGATGGAAAGCTGCGGAGGCGCGACCGCGGGATATTGCGCCACCGGCAAAACAGGGATCGTGATGATGCCGGCGATCATGATGAAGAATGCGAAGACCCATGCGAGAACGGGCCGTCTGATGAAAAACTGTGCCATGTCCGGATTACTTTGCAGCCTGGTCTGAGATGTTCTGATCGGCCTTTTGCGGCAGCCAGGGTTCGGTGACGACCTTGCTCCCCGGCGTGACCTTCTGGATGCCGTCGGCGATGATGGTTTCGCCGTCCTTCAGTCCGGAAAGGACGATCCATTCGGGGCCGAGGGACGCGCCGAGAACGACGTTGCGCACCTGAGCTGTCTGGTCGCTAGCGATGACGAACACCTGAGGTTTTCCCCCGGCATCGCGCGTCACGGCTCTTTGCGGAACGGTAATGCCGCCCTGCTGGACGGCCTGCTCAATGCGCACGCGGACATACATGCCCGGCAGGAGATCGCCGTCCGGGTTGGGGAATTCCGCGCGCAGCATCACCTGACCCGTATTGGGATCCACGCTTGCGTTCGAAAACAACAGCTTGCCCGGCTCGTCATAGGCTTTTCCGCTGTCAAACACGAGCTCGACGCTTGCCTGCCCGGGTGCCGGACTTTGCAGCCTGCCTTCGCTGACGGCGCGTTTCAATGTCAGCAGATCCTGCGCCGACTGCGTGAAATCGGCATAGACCGGATTGATCTGCTGAATGAGCGCAAGATTGGACGCGCCTTCGGCGGTCACCAGCGTTCCCTCGGTCACGAGAGCGCCGCCGATAATGCCGGTGATGGGCGCCCGCACCTCGGTATAATCGAGATTGATCTTCGCCTCGTCGAGAGCCGCTTGCTGTGCTGCGACATCGGCGTCGGCCTGGGCGAGATTGACGGCGGCCGTATCATAATCGACCGCGCTTGCGACATTGCGCTCGCGCAGCGAGCGCTGGCGCTCAAGCTGCTGCTTGGCATTGGCCTGCACGGCTTTCGCCTTCTGCAGTGCCGCGTTGGCGCTTGCGACGCGGACCTGGAACAGCTTCGGATCGATGCGGTAGAGGATGTCGCCCTGATGCACGAGGCTGCCTTGTTCGAAGACGCGCTCCAGCAGAATTCCTGAGACACGCGCGCGCACCTCGGAAATCCTGGTTGCGGCAATGCGCCCGGGAAGCTCGCTCATGACCGGTACCGGATGTGCCTTGATTTCGAGCACGCCGACGGCCGGAGGAGGCACCTCGCTGCTCTCCTGGCTGCGTGCTTGGCCTGAAGCCAGCGCGAGCATGGCTGTCGCCGCCAAGAGTGCCTTCCAGCAAGGCAGTTCGAATGCAGATCGCATAGATATATTCCCAATTGACCGTGGCCGGGCGAGTTGGCTGCCGGCGCCTTGACGGCGAACCTATTCGAAGAAACCGCTTCAGCGCTCATTGCGAGCCGCAGGGGCACTTCGTCCGAGCCTAAGAAAAACACCTGCATTGTTGTCCTTTGGTCGACATTTTGTGGAGGTTTCGTGAAGGCGGGCGCGGGAGCGTTGACGCGGGGGCCCTGTCTGGCGTTTGTTTGTCGGCAAGGAGGTGCGGATGGAAAATGCACTGATACTGATCGTCGAGGACGAGGCGGAAATCTCGGATATTCTCGAGCGTTATTTCGAACGCGAGGGGTTTCGCGTGCTGACGGCGGCCGACGGCGAGATCGCGCTTGCCCATCATCAGCGGCTGCGACCGGATCTGGTCATCCTCGATATCAAGCTGCCGAAGCTCGACGGCCACACGGTGCTGGCCACCATCCGCCAGCGCGGCGACACGCCCGTCATCATGGTGACAGCACTTGCCGACGACCTCGACAAGCTGCATGGGCTGCGCTCCGGCGCCGACGATTATGTGGTCAAGCCGTTCAATCCCGTCGAGGTGGTGGCGCGGGCGCGCGCCGTTCTCCGCCGATCCTCGGGCAGTGCGAGCAACAAGGTCCTGCGGATCGGCAGGCTGGCGATCGATCCGGTGGCGCACATGGCCGTGGTCGAGGACGGCAAGAGCCGCATTGCGCTGAACCTGACGCGGACCGAGTTCCGCATCCTCGAATATATGGCGGGCTTTCCGAACCGGGCCTTCGAGCGCGGCGAGATCGTCGACGCCTGCCTGCCCGAGGGCGATGCGCTCGACCGGACCGTCGACAGCCATATGAGCAAGCTGCGCAAGAAGCTGGATGTCGCCGGCGTCGGCGAGCTCCTCAACGGCGTCAGGGGAGTGGGGTACCGCCTTGGCGATTTCGGTTAGCAACAGCCTCAATCGGCAGCCTACCGATATCGCCACCATTGCGGGGTGAAATGCGCGAATCAATGGGAAACAAGGTGGCCACCGACCATCGTGACAAGAATGATGCCACAGACCACGGCAATGAGGCAGATTGCCGGCGTATACTCAAGGGCGATGCTGAGGGCTCTGTTTCCCCGTGAACCTATTATGGTCGCCGGCTCGCAGGGCCGTGCCTGACCGCCATGGATGTTTAAAGTTTCCGTTTCCGGAGAGATCGCCCGCCGTAAATCTTCCGGCATCCACCAGTCAATTTGCAAACCAAGGGCGCGACGGCCGTCATCTGTAAGCACATAGCGCGCGCCATTGTTCCAGCCCGCGCTATCCTCTCTGATCACGCGGAGACTCAGTGCTTGTGCCAGCAGTTTTGTCGTCTTGCGATCGACATCGGCAAAATCGGAAACTTCATAGATGCCGTCGCGAAGAATTCTCCTGAGGAGCTTCAATAGATCGGATTCATCCGGCGTTTGCATGTTCCTGTCCAATAGCATCGGTCGTGTCATAGGCATTGGCAAACTCAGCATGATTGCGTGGACATTGCGTGGACGTTTGCGTGAGAATTTGCGAAGCGGCGGATCGTCAGCAGGCAGGCGACTGCTGACAGAAAATTGCATCTGTCCATACATCTGACATGACAGGAAGGCGCATATTCACTTTCCAGCGCCGTCTTCACCCGACATGCATGTGATCTCCACAGAACCTGCACAAAAGCGGGCTATATCGACGGCAATCATCGCGGAACCCCTCCCAGACATGGGGGTCACAGATATGGGGCAGCCGCAACATGGTCGAGAAGGATGCCATCGAAACATGAAGTTCCGAGCCGAAGCAAAGCAGATGCTACTCGCAAGTGTTCTGGCGGGTGCATGTCCGATGGTCGTTCATGCAGCTGCAACGGAATATTCGAAGACCGACGTGGTGCTTCGATCGGGACCGAACGTCCGGTTTCCGGCCGTCGGAATGGTGATGGCGGGCTCCCGCGTTCATATGTCCGGATGCACGAGAGAGTATCGGTGGTGCGATGTCACCGTTTCGGGGCGAAGCGGATGGATGCCCGCCGCCGATATCGACGTCGAATACAGCCACCAAAGACTGCCGATATCACGCTATATCCGCGTCGCGGAAAGACCGGGTATCGCAGTCGTTTCCTTCGATATCGATTCCTACTGGTCTCGAAACTACTCGCAATTGTACTTCTATACCGAGATCGGGAACTGGCGAAGCATCAATTAATATCACGACGGATATTTGATCGAATCAAGACATTGATGAGATGCGCATAAAGGCTGGAAGCCTATGCGACCACCAGGGCCACGAAATGGATCGCATAGTGACAAGATGATGATCGGCAGATCTTACGGAATTGCGTACCGACTGCGCGGCATACGCCAATGGCAAGCTCACCATGTATCGAATAGCGAGTTCAAGTGTTTGTATCTCTTGTCGATCATGGCCCTCACATCGATATTGCCGGCTTGTCAAACGATGGATTTAGTTCCGCCCGCCGCAGCTCCTCGCTTGCCCGAAGCCTATTCTGGAGCATCGCATGGGGTCTCTCGCGCGCAAGCAGGCGGCCTCGCATGGTGGGAAAGTTTCCACGACAAGACCTTGTCATCGCTTGTCTCTCGCGCGGCCACCAGCAATCTGACCGTTGCGCAGGCTCGGCAGAATCTCGCGGCGGCAAGGGCCATGGCTCATTCCGCGATTGCCGGCTATCGCCCCGAGATCGGCGGCGTTGCGCTTGCAAACGCTTCGACCGGCTCTCGGGTGAACAATGACTTCACACGACGCCCGCTGCAATTGAACCTCGAGGCCAGTTGGGAGGCGGCACTTTTCGGGCAGGACAAACTAACGCAGAGATCGGCTGACCTGAGCGCGGCAATCGCGGACGCGGATCTGGCGGCGGCAAGATTGGCGGTAACGGCGGAAATTGCCGCCAGCTATGTTCACCTGCGGGCGCTCCAGAGACGTCACGCCGACGCCGCTGAGATGATCGGCTTGCTGGAGAAGAATTCAAGGCTTGCGAGCGTCAAGGAGCAGGCTGGGCTGTCCACGGCAATCGAAACCGAACCCCAGAAATTAAGCCTCGATGCTGCGAGATCGAAGCGTCTCGAGCTGGAAAATGAGATAGCCATCACAGCGCAGCAAATCGCGACCCTGGAAGGAACCTCCACGCCGGCCGCGGACATTCTCAAGCCTCAATCGCAACCGGTCGTACAGGCAAGTCTCATCCAAGGCCGCCCTGCCGATCTCCTGCGCTCACGACCTGATGTGGTGCGAGCCGAACTCGCAGTCGCTCAGGCCGGTGCGCAGGTGGGTATTGCAAGAAGCGATCTTTATCCGAAATTGCGCCTTTCGGGAACGATCGGAATTGGCGCTCCGGCCGGTCACTCGTTGTTTGGCGTCGCCGGTGGGCCGTCGCTGCAAATGCCGATATTCGATCTCGGCCGGCGCAAAGATGTCGTCGCAGCAAGCGAAGCGAAATTCCGTGAGGCGGGCCTCGCCTACCAGCAGGCCGTTCTTGTCGCCTATGAGGAGGCGTCGAGGGCACTGCGTGAGTTCAATGCCGCGCGGCAGAGAACGGCAGAACTGAGATCGCGGTTGAAACGCGTTACCACAGTCCGCAATGGCGCCGACATTCTCGTTCGCGAAGGTCTTGAAGATAGATCGAAGTCCATAAAAGGGGCGCTCGACCTCTTAGAACTGCGGGCCTCATTGACCGACAGCATCGAAGACGAGGCTCGCGCCCTCATCGCCTTCCATAAGGCAGCGGGCATTGTAGAGCAGGACGTCCATTCACGCGCGTCGGAAAGGCGGATGTGATCATGGCCGTGCCGATCGCGCGAAAAACCCTCCTCTACGAATGGCGTCGTTTTCTGCCGGCCGTTGCGGCGGTTGCTTTTTCCGGGCTGCTCATGACGGCTCAAGGAGCACTTCTGTTGGGGATTGTGAGCGCGAATTCGCTTTACGTGTCCCAGTCGGACGCCAACTATTGGGTCGGCTTTCCGGGGACTCAAAGTGTCGAACTTGGGCGCACGGTCAAGGTTGGCGTCTTGACGAGCCTGTATTCGGAGCCTCTCGTCTCTCATATCGAGCCGTTGCTGCTTGGGTCGGGCGATTGGCGCGCGACCGGGGGCAATGGCGGCGTCAGTGTCACGGTCGTGGGTGTCGATACGCAAACCGATAGTGCCGGCCTAGCCCGCGTCGTTCCGGCGGATCTACGCAACCAGCTCCGCGAGCCTGGTACTGTGGTTGTCGATGCCTCGGATAGCGACAAGCTTTCCACCAAACCCGGCGATCGTGCGGAAGTGAATGGCCATGCCGTACGCGTCATCGGCCTCATTGACGGGCTTCGCGGTCTAGGTGGGGTGAACGTCGTCAGTTCGCTCGATACCGCGCGCATGCTCGATCAGACGCTGCCCAATGACGGCGCAGCAACTTATTTCCTCTTCGATGTGAAGGCCGGCAGCGATCCATCAGCGGTAATCGCGCGCCTCAATCGAAGAGCATCCGTCGAACGCTTCGAAATCTGGCCCTCGGGACAGCTGGCAAGCATGTCGACCAACTATATGCTATTCGATTCCGGTGCTGGCATCGCTTTTATCTTTGCAACGCTTATTGCCGCCACCATCGGGGCACTCATAACCAGCCAAACTCTAATGGCTGCCGTAGCAGGTGCACTCCCGCAATATGCCACGCTTCGAGCGCTTGGCGTACCATTTGGCAGCCTGAGAACCATTGTTGCCGAGCAGGCGGCCTGGGTCGGTATTTCAGGCTTGATCATAAGCGGCGGCCTGAGTCTTCTCATAGCCCTCATTGCGCAGCTCTATAAGGTTCCCTTCGTACTTGATAGCGCCGTTGTCCTTCTTGCTTCGCTCGTTGTGCTCGTCGTGGCAATTCTTGCGTGTCTTTTGGCAATTCATCGGCTGCGTCAGGCCGATCCCGCTTCCTTGTTGAGATGATCTCATGCGGTCCGCTATCTCAGCCTTCAATCTCCATAAATCGTTCACCGTCCAGAACGTGCGCACGCACGCGCTCATTGATATTTCCGTCGAGATCTATCGCGGTGAATTCACCGTGCTGAGCGGCCCTTCCGGCTGTGGCAAGAGCACGCTTTTGGCGACACTCGGCGGCATGACCAAGCCGGACAGCGGACTTCTGCGCGCTGGTGAAATCGATCTCTCGTCGTCGACAGATGCACAGCGGGATGCTTTTCGCTTGAAAAATTGCGGATTTATCTTTCAAGGCTTCAATCTGTTTCCCGCTCTAACCGCGCTCGAACAGGTTCAGGTGCCGTTGGACTACTTGAACATCCCTGAAGCCGAAGCTCGTGCGAAAGCGCTCGAGGCTCTGGAGCGCGTCGGCCTGCTGCACCGCCAGCATTTACGGCCCTCGCATCTGTCGGGCGGGGAAAAACAGCGTGTCGCCATCGCAAGAGCAATCGTCAAGGAGCCGGCCATCCTGTTCGCCGACGAGCCGACAAGCGCGTTGGACAGCAGCAACGGGCTGCGGATCGTCGAGATTCTGCGAGACACCGCAAGACAGTTGGGAACGGCGGTTCTGTGCGTTTCACACGATACGCGCCTGTTTTCGAAAGCAGATCGCCTCCTCAGGATGGAGGACGGACGCCTGCTGCCCGATGAGCGACCCGCCTCCGGACCAAACATTGACAAACGAGAGTACTGGCATGGATCAAATTAAGCGTTCCCGCCGTCTTTGGGTGACCGGCTTGTTGGGCTCGTCCCTGACGTTGGGCCTATTATGGATGACAGTTGGTGTCCCGCAGGCGGACGAAAACTCGAACACTATCGAGCGAGGGATGCCGGCAATCGCGGCTGCCGCGCGTGGGACGGTCGATGTGGAAGGAGGACTCTATCGAATAACTGCTGTGCGCGATGGTGTCGTTGCCGAGGTGCGGGCGATGGAGGGGGCTTATGTGCGTAAGGGGGATGTGCTTGCCACTCTGGATAGCCGGCAGGAAGAAGCCGCAGCCCGCATCGCCGAACAGGAGGTTTCCCAGGCGGATGATCACCACAAACTCCTCGAAATCAAGGAGAAGTACCTTTCCAAGACTTATGAAAGAATGCGCCGCGCCGCTGTGGGCATGGCCGTGTCGGATCAGGCGCTCGCGGATGCGCGCGACGCCTACGAGACGCAGGTGATAGAAGCCAATTCCGCCGCGACGGCTCTGACCATCGCGCGCGCGCGTCTCGAAATGGCCAAACGTGAGGTAAGTCTGCGCGCCATCAAGGCGCCGGCCGACGGCATCGTCGTGCGCCAGGCGGTGAAGGCCGGCGAAGCTGTTTCCGCACAGGCGATGAGCGAGATGTTTGTCTTGCTGCCAGATGGTCCGAAGATTGTGCGAGCAGACGTTCCGGAAGAATATCTCGATCTTGTCGGTCCCGGCATGACTGTGGAAATCGTTCCAGAAGGACGCACGTCACAAATCGTTCAGGGGCGCATCAGCCGAGTGTCCAAAGTGCTGTCGCATGCGAAATCGACGGAGAATTCTGGAGATCGGAGCGATATGAGAACGGCAAACTGCATCATCAGCGTCGCCGGCGATGCACACCTGGCCATTGGACAGCGCGTCGTCGTCCGCGTTCTAAAATGATGCGGCCGGTCCGTAACATACGACGTCAGTTACGTCGGATTTTGCCTAAACTATTCGCGGATCCGAACGATAATGCTCGTTGTGTAAAGTCGTCATCTATCTAAAGCTTAACCGCCGCGCGTATATGACTGGCTGCAATGGTCGATCTCAGATTACTTTGAACTCGCAACATATCAGCGACAGTCGTGCAATGGATGAACCGTCTTTGCTACAGCATCCGCGGCAGTACATCCGTATCTCCACCCTTGTCCGTCAGCTTGTGCTTCAATGTGCCAGCGCCATGCAGAAGGATACAGGTTAAAAGAACATAGGCGCTGTACCTATGCAGCATTTGAAATATCGCGAATGCTGCATCGTTCTTGGGCAGGAGTTCCGGAATTTGGGAAATGAAAAAGAAAGGTACGCCATCGCTCTGCGTGAAGCTGCTCGACATGGAATAGCCTAGCAACGGAGTGATCAATGTCAGGACAACGATAAGTCGGTGCGTGACATGCGCGAGCCATTTTTCCCAGGGTGCCAAGTGCGAAGGCGTGTTGGGAAGAGAGGCCGTATATTGCCAGCGCAAGATGAGATGTACCAAGGCCAGAAGCCAAACCAGAACGCCAAACTGCTTGTGGTTGGGATACAAAAAGCCTGATGTCGCGACGGCGTCTTCTGGAAGCCGGGTCATGTACCAGCCGGATGCCAGCAAACCAAGGATCAGAGCTGCACGCAGCCAGTGAAGAATCCGCATTGATAACGGATATTTCATAACGCCGCTTTTGCGCGGGTGTTCAGTCATGCCAACTCCTTTCCAGAACGGGGAATCCGTCTTGGTTTGTGAGGATTTGCGATGTAACGAGAAGAATGGAAAAGACAATGGCACACAGCATCGCGACCATTAAAATTCCGGGCAAAAAACGAACCATATCGACAACCCAGCTTCCTTCCCATCTAAGGCGATGATTGTGGACGCTGCGCTATCAAGTCGTGGAGATCTCGTGGAGCGGCGCGGCCCGCTCAGCAAAGAAAGCTGCCGATCGTTGAGGCGAAAGGGCGACTGAAGTGATAAATGAACGGCTTCGACATCCGGTATCGCGGTGTCTTGCCGTCCTTTGATTGTGCTTAGGATTACCTGCGGCAGTTGGTTAACATCCGACTGTTTCGTCGCAGGTTTCCGATAAAATGAGTGATCGTAATGATTAAGAGACTGAACGGCCACATCGTGAAGGCGATGCTTACCGTGGCGCTGATCGCCTTCATCGTCACCTATCTAGGCATCACCAGCTACTATATTTGGGTCGAGCCATGGCTTTATCCAAACGCCATTGACGAGACCCGATGGTCGATCGGTGATTTCGTCCTGATAGGAATTATCCTTGCGATTGGCCTGATGGTGGCCTCCATTGCCGGCTGGCGTCTCACAAAGACCATAGTCGAGCCTCTGGAGGCCGTTGCCTCCGCCGCGCGAGCGATCGCGGAGGGCGATTTCACGGCGAGAGCACCAAAAGTCAGATCCGCTTTCCACGAGGCCCACGATTTGGTCGAGGACTTCAATTCAATGGCGGAGCGCCTGAGCAAAGCGGAAACGGAACTCAAATATTCCAACTCGTCCATTGCCCACGAGCTGCGCACGCCGCTGACCATTCTTCGCGGTCGATTGCAAGGTTTGCTTGATGGTACATTCGAACCGAGCTCGGATCTTTACGGCCGGCTGATCGCGCACGTTGACGACTTGTCCACGATCGTCGAGGAGCTGCGCACGCTGGCACTGAGCAGTGCCGGAAAACTGGATCTCGAACTCGATACGGTTGATCTGGCAGGCGAGGTGAGGGGCATTCTCGACTCCATTGCGGAGGAGCTGAGACGCGCTGGAGTAACATTGGAGGGGTATTTCGCGCCGGCGGTCTCGACGGCCGATCGGACCAAGATCCGGCAGGCCGTGTTGGCGTTGCTGGAGAACTGCCGCCGATATGCGCCAGGCAGCAAGGTTAAATTGCACACCGGGCAGGAGTCGGATTACGCTTTCATACGAATCGCGGATACTGGGCCAGGGTTGGAGGGCACGGGCCGCGAACGCGCCTTCGAACGATTTTGGCGCGCTGATGAATCCCGGACACGCGCTCTAGGTGGTTCAGGATTGGGTCTTTCCGCGGTGCGCGGAATAGCCAGAGCACATGGCGGCGAGGCGCTCATCGTCGATCAGCAGGGTCCCGGATTGGCGATCGAAATTCGTTTGCCATTGAAGCACGTCCAAACGTAGAGCGTTCCATATGGTTGGCAGCGCTGACCCACGTTGCCCATTGGCGGGTCTCCTGTCTTTCAAGGCAACTGCTGAGTATTCCATGGGCATTGTCACCACCGGGGCCGCGATGATGAATGTCATCCGGTAAGATCAAGCCCCTCGCAGCAGTCCGGAATATAGGCCACCTGAGGCGACGAGGTCGTCATGCATGCCCTGTTCGACAATGCGTCCGGCCTGCATCACCACAATCTGGTCAGCCCGACGGATGGTTGAAAGCCGATGCGCGATGGTGATCGTGGTGCGCCCCTTCGACATTTCATCCAGCGCTATCGACATGGCGCGCTCGGTGCGGGTATCCAGAGCGCTGGTCGCCTCGTCCAACAGCAGAATGGGCGGGTTGCGCAAGATGGTGCGGGCCAGCGCGAGGCGCTGCTTCTCCCCGCCCGAAAAGCGATAGCCGCCTTCGCCGACCAATGTGTCGTAACCTTGGGGCAGCGATGCGATATGATCATGGATCTGAGCAATCTTGGCGGCCTCGACCAGTTCCGCCTCGGTCGCGTTCGACTTGGCAAAGCGCAGGTTCTCGGCCACCGACGTGTGCAGCAGGTAGGGTTCCTGCGATACCACGCCCAGCATATCCGACAGCGACTGGAAGCTGAGATCGCGCAGGTCGACGCCATCGAAGCGGATTGCGCCACTGTCCACGTCGTAAAGCCGCGCCAGCAAATATCCGAGCGTCGTTTTGCCCGAACCGGTGGGGCCGACGATGGCGACATGAGTGCCAGCGGCAATGGTCAGGTCGATGTCGTAGACTGCGGGACGATTGCCTTCGCGATAGGCGAAGCTGACGTGGTCAAGCCGCACCTCGCCACGCATTTTCGCGCGCGGCACGCTGACCGGGTCGGCCCGCTCGGTAATCTCGACCGGCTTGTCGAGATATTCGAAGATGCGTGCGAAGAGGGCGCGGGTCTTGCGCATGTCGCGGCCAATTTCCAACAGTTGTTCGAATGGCCACAAGAGCTGCTCCTGCAGTGCGATCATTGCGACCAGCGTGCCGATCGTGGCGGGATTGTCGGTCTGCATCAGCACTCCGCCCGCCAACAACGTCATCGCCGGCAGCACCGCCAGCGCGAAACTGATCAACGACCATTGCCACTCGCCGGCCGTGTGGGACTTCACCTCAAGCTTGGCCAGATCGCGCGAAATGCGGGCGAAGCGTTGTGACAGATGCGAGCCGCGGCCCATTGTGCGAGCAAGGATGATACCCGGTACGGAAAGCGTCTCCTGCACAGCCGCCGACATGTCGGCGGCGCGAGCCTGCTGCGCATAAGTCAGCGCCTCCCGCATCCGGGCCACGCGGTTGCTGATCAGCATCGTCCCCGGTACGATCAGAAGCACGAACAGCGCGAGCCGCCAGTCGAGCAGCACAATGGCGACGGCGGTCATGAGGGCCGAGCTGAGTGAGCGGCCAAGTTCGTTCGCGGTGTCGGTCACCAGCGATTGCAGTCCGGCGATGTCGCTGGCGATGCGCGACTGCACCTCGCCCACCCGCGCGCCGGTGAAAAACCGCAATGACAGACTTTGCAAATGCGCATAGAGCCGCACGCGCAGGTCATGCAGGATCGCCTGCCCGATATGGGACGAAAGGATAACCTGCAGTGCCGCGATTCCAGACGAAACCAGTGCGATCGCCACCATGCCCGCGGCCAGCCAAACCAGCAGCGTCAGATCGCGCTGCGGCAGGGCGGCGTCGATGATCGCGCGCAACAGGAAGGGGCCGACCAGGCCAATCGCCGAGGCGATAACCATCAGCAGCGCGACACCGGCGATCGATCTGCGATAAGGCCGAAAGAGCGACAATACTCGCAAGAGCGAGACATGCTGTCTGGCCAGGTCGGAATAGTCGTCGTCCTCAGGATCGGGGATGTCGCTGTGCATCAGGAAACTCGGTTAGATTTTGTTGCGATCCTCCACCTGAGACCGGCTTTCCTTGGTGGTGCGCTTATTCTTATCTCCAGCGTTTGCGACCCACCGGACAAGGAACAATGCCGATGCGAGCGGGATGCAAAGCAGAAGCAGTTTCGGCAGGGAATGATGCATCATGTCGGTTTGGGTTTGCTATGTATTGCGCCTGTTGACATGTGTTCATGGAAATCCGGCATGGAATTCATGGAGATTTCGTGGAAATGTGTCTGTTACCGAGAAAACGGCTGCGTAATGCAGAGTTAGGCCCGTGCTCGCAGGTTACCGAAACCCTGACGATCGCCGTCACCCTCACTCGCCGACATGTTTGGAAGCAGATCGTGCAGACAGTGTCGTGCCAGGGTCATTGTGCTCAAATGAAGAAAGATCAGGAATTTCCGCTTTCGCGCTTGACTGTCTTCCTACTAGAAGGTAGATAAAGTGCATGAGCAATCTTTTGACGACATCCGACGAAATTCTGGCGTCCGCGCGGACGCTGATCATGAGCGGAGGATATAACGGCTTCAGCTATGCCGATATCGCTGACGTGGTCGGGATTCGCAAGGCCAGCATCCATCACCACTTTCCGAGCAAGACCGACTTGGTCCGAACGCTTGTCATTCGATATCGCGAGGACGCCGAGCTGGGAGTGGCGGCTCTGCAGTGCAACGTGCAGAATCCTCTTGATCTTCTCAAGACCTATGCTGGCCATTGGTCAAAATGTATTGAGGATGCAAGCAGGCCTTTCTGCGTTTGCGCCCTGCTTGCGAGTGAACTGCCGGCGCTACCGACGGAAGTCGCGGTCGAGGTGAAGGCCTTCTTCCGTTTTATCTCGACATGGCTCACCTCCATCATGGAACGCGGCGCCAAGGACGGAACCTTGACGCTCTCAAGCGAACCCAAGGTTGAGGCCGAGATATTCATGGCTTCGGTCCATGGAGCCATGCTCTCGGCGCGAGCTTATGGAGAGTCTGAAGTGTTCGCCACCATTCTGGCGCCCACCTTGCAGCGACTGTCTCCGATGGTCGCTCGATAAAAGCTCGGGACGGTACGAACCCGCCCCGGGGCAAAACTGTACTTCGAAAGCTACCAACTAGTAGGAAGACCTCAACATGATCAAGATTATTCTCCCCGCGCTCGTGCTGGGCCTGTCCAGCATCTCCTCGGCGATGGTTCTAGTCTCGCCCGCCTATGCCGACGATATGAAGGCCGAACAGGTCCATGTCCGGGGCAGCATCGTCAACTACGCTGGCTCTACCCTCAAGGTGAAAACGCGCGAAGGAGAGACTGTCGACGTCGCACTTGCTGACGGCTGGAAAGTCTCGAGCGTCGCAAACGCAAAGGTAACCGACATCAAGCCCGGCGATTTCGTCGGCATCGCGTCCCTGCCGAAAGAAGGCGGTGGTGACGGGGCTCTTGAAGTGCTCATCTTCCCGCCGGCTTTGAAAGGTGCGGGTGAGGGCAGCTACGGTTGGGATCTTAAGCCCAACAGCAGCATGACCAACGCGACCGTGGCGGATGCTGTGAAAGGCGTCGACGGCCGGACGGTCACCGTCTCCTATCACGGCAAGGAAAAGAAGATCTCTATCCCGGATGGCACCCCCGTCGTGACCTTCGCTCCGGCGACCAAGGATGATCTCGTCCCTGGCGCTATTGTCTTCATCCCGGCGGAGAAGGTCGCGACCGGCACGACCGCCCATCAGATTCTCGTCGGAAAGAATGGCGTGGTTCCGCCTATGTGAGCCATGTCCTCGTCGCCGGCCGACCCTGGGCCGCCCCCAGGTTCGGCCGGCGACTCCCAGAAATGCCGCCCACCTAGGGCCTTTGGATTTAAAGGACGGAGAACGCCGTCATGAACGAGAAAATCATCGATGACCATGTTCGACATCCCCGGACGATCTTCATCCGCCGCCATTCCCTCATCACACGACTTACCCATTGGTTGAACGCGCTGTGCTTGAGTTTCCTCCTGTTGAGCGGGCTGCAGATCTTCAACGCCCATCCCGAATTGTACTGGGGTCACTACGGTGCTGACGGCGATCCCGCAGTCCTGACGATAGGCTCCGAGGGACAAAAAGACGAAACGCGCGGTTTCGTGCGTGTCGCAGGCGTGCAATTTGCAACGACCGGTGTTCTCGGCGTTTCGGACGTCGGCGGTGAGCGCACGGCGCGGGCCTTCCCGAGTTGGGCCACCATACCGTCGTTTCAGGACCTTGCGGCTGGACGCCGCTGGCACTTCTTCTTTGCCTGGCTATTTGTTTTCAACGGCATTCTCTACCTCGGCTTCAGCGTCCTCGGCGGCCATTTCCGGCGAGACCTCGCGCCGACGGCGAGAGAGCTTTCGCTGCGTCATCTGTGGCATGAAGTTCTTGACCATGCTCGTCTTCGCTTCCCGAAAGGCGAGGAGGCCAAGCGTTATAACGCACTCCAGAAGCTGACATATCTCGCAGTGATTATTGTCCTTCTACCCCTTATGATTCTGACTGGCCTGACCATGTCGCCCGGCGTCGACGCGGCGTTTCCTACGCTGGTCGATGTCTTCGGCGGGCGCCAATCGGCTCGAACCATCCACTTCGTCACCGCATCGCTTCTGGTGCTGTTCGTCGTCGTTCACATCGCGATGGTCGTGCTGTCCGGGCCCTGGAACAACATGCGCTCGATGATCACCGGCCGTTATGCAATCCGCGAAAAAGGTTCGAATTCATGAGCCAGTTCTTAACTCGCCGCCGGTTCCTGATTGGCAGTACGCTCGGTGCCGGTACGCTCGCCCTTTCCGGCTGCGATCTATTGGAGCAAAACACCGACGTCGCCACGGTTCTTCGTTCAGCCGAACAGTTGACGATGAAAGCTCAAAGGTTGCTTCAGGGTCGTAATGCCTTGGCCCGCGAATTTGCCGAGGCCGACATTTCCCCATCCTTCCGAGTAAACGGCACCAGCGCTCCCGACAGCGACGAATATGCCGAACTGGCCGAGGGAAAGTTCGCAAACTGGAAATTGAAGATAGACGGTCTGGTGGACCGGCCAACGGCATTTTCACTCGCGGACCTCAAGATGCTTGCTGCGCGTAGCCAGATCACCCGCCACGATTGCGTCGAGGGTTGGAGCGCCATCGGCAAATGGACGGGTGTTCCCCTTAAAAGCCTCCTGAGCCTGACCGGGCTCAAGTCCACGGCGCGCTATGCAGTCTTCCATTGTGCCGATGAGCTCGAGAAGACTTTGGATGGAAGCGGTCGCTACTATGAGAGCATCGATCTGATCGACGCTTTCCACCCGCAGACCATCCTTGCCTATGCGATGAACGGTCAGGACCTCAGCATCGGCCATGGCGCGCCGCTGCGTCTAAGGGTCGAGCGGCAGCTGGGCTACAAGCACGCGAAATACATCATGCGCATCGAGCTAGTCGACAGCTTTGCGGGCCTGTGGGGCGGAAACGGCGGCTATTGGGAAGATCGAGGATACGAGTGGTACGCAGGGATTTGACCCTTCGCATCACGTCCTAGAGTGGTTCAGCTTTTCACGGAATCTCTAAACCACTCTATCTCTTTGTTTCCTAGCAATTCCGGACGGAAAACCGCTACGCACTTTTCCTGGAATTGCTTTAAGCCTGCCAGTCTTTTCTTCAGCAAGAGAGCGATGGATCATGTCAGCAGTCCGTGCATGACAAGATCAATATGCGCTTGCAGATAGGTGGTTCTGTCGAGGGTCCGGCGCTCGTCGAAAAGAAGCTTGAAGAATAGAAAGGCGATGGCAGGCGCCACGATCGCATCGCCGAACGCAGCCGGTGCCGGCCGGAATTCCCCAAGCCTTATCCCTTCGTCGATAAGGGACTGCATTTGCCGCTCGAGAGGCTCGATAAATATGTCGTGGTGCCGATCGACGATCTGCGGGAATCGCGAACCTTCGGCAATGACGAACCTCATCAGCTCCCGCAATTTGCGCTCATTGATTATGAGATCGTAGATGAGCTCGATATTTCCCTGAAGCCGCTCGATTGCGGTCCCTTTCAGCTCATTCGCGCTTGCCAGCAGGTTTTCGAGAGGTTCGGAAATGTGCCGGATCATCGCTTCGAAAAGCTGTTCCTTGGTCTCGAAGTAAACATAGACGGTTCCCTTCGTAACGCCGATCCTGCTGGCAATATCTTCGACGCGGGTGGCGACATAGCCGCGCTCGACGAACTCTTCAAACGCGGCATCCAGGATCTGCACGGGGCGGCGGGCCTTTTGCTCCGCGCGCGTCAGTTTTTTTAGATCGGTCATGGTCCCACCTTGAGCGTTATTGACGGTTCGGCGTCAAGATAAATTCTATTGACTAATGGGTCAGTCAATAATATTCGTCTCGCCAACGGATGCAAGAGGTCAAATCATGAAAACTATCCTTGTCATCGCATGGCTGGGTGCGAGCGCGGTCGCGCTGTCTTCATGCGAAAAACAGGCCGAGAGCGAGGCAAAGCCAAAGAACGTGGAGACTGTCGTGGCCAAGGTCACGCCGGTCGTCGAAAGCAACGCCATCACCGGCGAGGTGAGTGCCCGCGTCGAAAGCGATCTTTCCTTCAGGGTTAGCGGACGTATCGTCGAACGTCTGGTTGACGTCGGCACATCGGTGAAGGCCGGGCAGGTGCTTGCGCGTATGGACGCCGAAGAACAGAAGGCCGATCTCGACGTTGCCACGGCGAACCTGCAATCGGCGCTTGCGCAGCAAACGCAGGCGCAATTGGCGTTCGACCGCCAGCAAAATCTCTTCAAGACGCAGGTGACGACCCGCGCCGCGCTCGATCAGGCCCAGGAAACGCTGCTGACTGCCCAGGGAAGCGTGAAATCGGCGCAAGCTCAACTCGACACGGCACAGGACGCGCTCTCCTATACGGAGCTGCGCGCTGACGCCGATGGCGTCATCACCGCCAGAAACGCTGAGGTGGGGCAGGTGGCGCAAGCCGCACAGCTGGTCTTTACGCTCGCGCATGACGGCCCTCGCGACGCCGTCTTCAACGTCTTCGAATCGCTCTATCTCGGGCGAAACCTGGAAAACCAGGTCGCTGTCAGCCCCCTTTCGGCACCGTCTCACAGGATGGAGGCTTCCGTGCGCGAAATCTCGCCGACGATCGATGCGTCGACCGGAACGATCCGGGTCAAGGTTGGTCTCGAAGCCGCGCCGGACATGCAGCTTGGCGCTCCGGTCGTCGGCTTGTTTCGGTCCACCGCGCGGGACGCAATCGAATTGCCATGGTCGGCAATGGCCTCAAAGAGCGGCAAGCCGGCCGTTTGGATCATCGATCCTGCTTCATCGAGCGTGTCGCTGCGCCAGATCGATGTCTCCAGCTACGAGACCGGCCGCTTCGCGGTGCGGACGGGCGTGTCTCCGGGCGAGATCGTCGTCGTCGACGGCGCGAAATTCCTGCGATCGGGCCAGGCCGTCACATACGACAAGGGAGCTGCAAAATGAATATTCGTATCACAGCCGGCCTTGCGATCCTCGGCTCATTGCTGCTGACCTCGTGCCAGAAACAGGAGGAAGCTCATTACGAGCCGGCGCGTCCTGTGCTTTCCGTTGTCGTCAAGTCCACCGCGGCTTCCGCGCTGACCCTGCCGGGGACCGTCGAGGCCAAGATCGAGACCCAGCTCGCATTTCGGGTCCTGGGTCGGGTCATCGCGCGCAAGGTCAGCGTCGGCGACATCGTCAAGAAGGGCGATGTCGTTGCCGCCATTGATCCGCTGTCGTTGGAGCTTGCGGTCAAGAGCTCGCAATCCGAGCTTTCGAATGCGCAGGCGCAATTGGCGAATGCCGCATCCACCGAAGAGCGCCAGCGATCCCTGCTCGAAAGCAGATCGGGAAGTGAAGCGGCCTACGAAGAGGCGGTGCTGGGGCGCAAAAGCGCCAGCGCCTCGGTTGCCAAGGCACAGGCCAATCTGGACAAGGCCGAAGAGCAGCTGGGCTACACACAGCTCAAGGCGGAATTCGACGGCGTCGTGACGGCGACTTCGGCCGAGGTAGGCCAGGTCGTCTCCGCCGGCCAAAGCATTGCCACCGTTGCCCGACCCGACCAGCGCGATGTCATCATCGATATTCCTGTCGCCAGCTTCGACGGTCTCAAGGTGGGGTCGCCCTTTGAGGTCGCTCTCCAGCTGGATCCGACCATCCGCGCGAGCGGTGTCGTCAGAGAAATCGCCCCGGAAGCCGAGGCGACGACCCGCACGCGACGCACGAAAATCACGCTCCTCGATCCGCCGGCCGAGTTCCGCCTGGGCTCCGTCGTCACCGCAACCGCGACTGTTGTTGCAGATCCGATGATCCTGCTGCCCTCTTCATCCGTCCTGATGAAGGACGGAAGGCCGAATGTCTGGGTGGTCGATACCACGGCGCGCAAGGTCTCCATTCGCGCGATCAAGTTCGACGGGGACCTCGTCGAGGGCGGCTCCGTGACGATCACAGATGGCATCAGCCCTGGCGAACGCATCGTCGTTGCCGGAGTTCACAAGCTTGCCGACGGCCAGGCCGTCAGGCTGGATTAAGGAAAGACCCCCGTGAAAAAATTCAACCTGTCCGACTGGGCGCTCGAACATCGTTCGCTTGTCTGGTACTTCATGATCGTCTTCATTCTGGCCGGCGCGTTTTCCTATATCGGGCTCGGCCGCGAGGAAGATCCCGCCTTCACCATCAAGACGATGATCATTCAGGCGCAATGGCCCGGTGCATCGGCCGAGGAAGTGACCAAGCAGGTCACCGACCGCATCGAAAAGAAGCTCGAGGAACTGGATTCGCTCGACTATACCAAAAGCGAGACGGTTGCCGGGCAGACGACCATTTTCGTCGAACTTCTGCCGACGACCAAAGCCAAGGATGTCAATGCCATCTGGATGCGGGTCCGCAACATGATCGGCGACATCAAGGGGAATTTCCCAAGCGGTGTCGTCGGACCGTTTTTCAACGACAGCTTCGGCGACGTCTATGGCAATATTTACGCCTTCACCAGCGACGGGCTGACACAGCGCCAGCTTCGCGATCTGGTCGAGGATGCGCGCGCAAAGGTGCTGACGGTTCCCAATATCGGCAAGGTGGACATTATCGGCGCGCAGGACGAGGCCATCTACCTCGAATTTTCCACGCGAAAGATCGCAGCGCTCGGGCTTAACCAGCAATCCGTCATCGACACGCTGCAGGCGCAGAACGCCGTCACGCAGTCCGGTTTCGTCGATGCCGGTCCCGAGCGCATCGCCTTGCGGGTCAGCGGTCAGTTCACATCAGAGGAAAGCCTTCGGTCGATCAACCTTCGCGTCAACGACCGCTTCTTTCCGTTGACCGATGTCGCGACGATCAAGCGCGGCTACGTGGATCCTCCCTCGTCACTGTTCAGATTTAACGGCCAGCCGGCCATCGGGCTTGCGATCGGCATGAAAACCGGTTCAAACCTGCTTGAATTCGGCAAGGCGCTCGACAAGGAGATCGAACAGGTCACCGCCGATCTTCCCATCGGCGTCGATGTCCAGCGCGTATCCGATCAGCCCGCGGTCGTCGACGAGGCCGTGTCGGGTTTCACGCGCGCTCTGTTCGAGGCGATCGTCATCGTGCTTGCGATCAGCTTCATCAGCCTCGGCGTTCGGGCGGGGCTCGTCGTTGCCATCTCCATTCCGCTCGTACTGGCGATTACCTTTCTCGTGATGGCCTATACCGGCATTTCGATGCAGCGTATTTCGCTTGGCGCGCTGATCATCGCCCTTGGCCTCCTTGTCGACGACGCCATGATTGCCGTGGAGATGATGGTTGCCCGGCTGGAGGTGGGCGATGATCTGAGAAAAGCGGCGACATATGTTTACACGTCGACCGCCTTCCCGATGCTAACAGGCACGCTGGTGACGGTCGCAGGCTTTATCCCTGTCGGCCTCAATACCAGTGCTGCCGGCGAATTCACCTTCACCCTTTTCGTGGTCATCGCCGTTTCGCTCCTGGTTTCTTGGGTGGTCGCGGTGTTGTTCACGCCGCTGCTCGGCGTGACGATCCTTCCGAAATCCATGAAATCGCATCATGAGCAGAAGGGCCGCTTCACACGCGCCTTTGCCTGGCTCCTGGGCGTGGCCATGCGCTGGCGCTGGATTACGATTGGTGCAACCGTTGCAACCTTCGCTCTTTCCATCGGCGGGATGAGCTTGGTGCAACAGCAGTTTTTCCCTTCCTCCGACAGACCGGAGCTGATCGTCGACTGGAACCTGCCGCAGAACAGTTCGATTTCCGAGACGAACAAGCAGATGGCCAGGTTCGAGCGCGAAATGCTGGCTAACAACAAGGATATCGATCATTGGACGAGCTATGTCGGCCAGGGCGCGCCTCGCTTCATCCTGTCCTTTGACGTACAGACACCCGACGTCTCGTTTGGACAGACGGTGATCGTCACCAAGGGGCTCGACGTACGCGACAAGGTCAAAAGTGAACTGCAGGCTTATCTGACGAAGACCTTCCCCGGCACCGACGCGTTCGTGAAGCTGCTCGACATCGGCCCCCCGGTCGGCAAGCCGGTGCAATACCGGGTCAGTGGCCCGAATATCCAGAAAGTAAGGGACATCGCCCAGCAATTTGCAGGCATCGTCGGTCAGCATCCCTTGCTGTCCAACATGACGTTCGACTGGAACGAACCGTCACGTGTGGTCAAGGTCGATGTCCTTCAGGATAAGGCACGGCAACTGGGTGTCTCGTCGCAGGACATTGCAACGGCGCTGAACAGCATCGTCGAGGGATCGGCGGCGACGCAGATCCGTGATGACATCTATCTCGTCGACGTGATCGGCCGCGCCGAAACCTCCGAGCGAGGCTCGATCGAGACGCTGCAGAACCTTCAGCTCGGCGGTTCCAATGGCAAATCCGTGCCGTTGTCCGCGGTTGCGAATTTCCACTACGAACTGGAGCAGCCGACGATTTGGCGGCGCACCCGCATACCGACCATCACCATCAAGGCTGCGGTCGTCGGATCGACGCAGCCGGCAACAATCGTCAACGAACTGCAGCCGAAAGTCGACGAGTTCCGTAAGAGCCTTCCGAGCGGCTACCACATCGTTGACGGCGGCTCGGTCGAGGAAAGCGCAAAGGCACAGGGACCGATCGTCGCCGTCGCGCCACTGATGCTGTTCATCATGGCGACGATTCTGATGATCCAGCTGCAAAGCTTCAGCAGGCTGTTCCTGGTCTTTGCCGTAGCACCTTTGGCGTTGATCGGCGTTGTCGCGGCATTGCTGCTCAGCAATGCGCCGCTGGGATTTGTTGCGATCCTGGGCGTCTTGGCGCTGATCGGCATTTTGATCCGCAACTCGGTGATCCTCATCGTGCAGATCGAGCATCTTCGAAGCGAGGGCGTGCCACCCTGGCAAGCCGTCATCGAGGCGACGGAGCACCGAATGCGGCCCATCATGCTGACGGCAGCCGCGGCAACGCTCGCGCTGATCCCGATCTCCAGGGAAATATTCTGGGGTCCGATGGCCTATGCGATGATGGGCGGCATTGTCGTCGGCACCGTCCTGACGCTGCTCTTCCTTCCCGCCTTGTATGTTGCCTGGTTCAAAATTCCCCGCGACAGCGCGCAGCACTGAAGAGGGAACCCATGTCACAGGCTGGAAGAACGGGCTTTGCCGTGCTGATGACGCTATCGGTATTGGCGGGTTGTGCGGGGCGGCTGGAGAATGTTCTCCAGCCCCTCGCGGCAGCAACTCCAGGCACGAGCACCGTGGACATGATGGTGGCGACCACCCGTCGTCCGACCGACAAGCCGGGCGAACTCTATTCCGGCGAACGCGGAACGGCGATATCCTTCAACGATATCGTCGTTTCCATTCCGCCGGATCGAAATCGCAAAATCGGCGAGGTGCAGTGGCCATCGCATGTGCCGGCCAATCCCGCGAAGGAATTCGTCGTTACGAAGGTCGGAAGGGTCGCATCCGAGCGCGATATTTTTGGGTGGTTCAGCAAGAACCGCAACGCCAAGCGGCAGGTCGTCATTTTCGTGCACGGCTTCAACAACACCTATTCCGACGCTGTTTTTCGCTTCGCTCAGATCATGCATGATTCCGGAACGGATGCCGCACCGATCCTCTTCACCTGGCCCTCGCGCGGGAATGTTTTCGACTATCTTTATGACAGGGAGAGCACGAATTTCTCACGGCGGGCGCTGGAGGATCTTATCCTGCAAGCCGCTAAAAGTCCGGATGTAGGAGAGGTAACGATCCTCGCCCATTCCATGGGGTCCTGGCTGACGGCGGAGGCATTGCGTGGCGTTGCCATGCGCAACAAGACAATCCCGGCCAAGGTGAAGAACGTCATTCTGGCATCGCCCGACATCGATATCGACGTATTTCGCCGGCAGATGATCGAGATGGGGCCGCAACGTCCGCATTTCACGATCTTTTCGTCGACAAAGGATAAGGCATTACAGATGTCTCAATGGCTATCCGGTGGCGTCAGTCGCGTCGGCGGCTTCGATTCGACGCCCTATGCCGCGGATTTGGCCAAGCTCGGGATCACGGTCATCGATACAAGTTCCGTGAAGCCGGACGATGCGCTGGGGCATAATACGTTTGCGGACAATCGGGATATGGTCCAGCTGCTTGGACGGCGGCTGGCGGGACAGTCGTTGGACACTGGACGAGTCTCGCTTGCGGACCGCGTCGGCATGGCGGCCGTCCGAACGGCGGACCTCGCAGGATCGGCCGCGAAAGTCGCGGTAGCAGCGCCCATGTCGATTGTCAGCGGTGATGCAAGGCAGGTGCTGAAGCAGCAATTTTCCTCTGGCCCATCGCCCATCGTCGACGGGCGCGTTTCCTATTGACCTCACTATTGGTCTGATGCAGGCGCTGGATTTTGTCATGCAATTGCATTACGTTGACGGCGAAGGAGATTCGCCATGGCCTCAAATGCACTTATCCAAACCCGAATAGACGCCGATGTGAAGGAGCGCGCCACAGCGGTTCTCGAGGGCATGGGTTTGACGGTGTCGGATGCTGTGCGAATTCTTTTAACTCGGACGGCAAATGAGGGCACATTACCGCTGGAACTCGTCAGCCACAGCGAGGCCTACGACGTTTGGTTTAGGGCTAAGGTATTGGAAGCACTACAGGACACGCGGCCCGATATCGACGATGCTGACGCCGATGCGCCATTTCGAGAGCGCCGGGCGGCGGCTCTGCGCAAAGCAGGGCGTGACGGATGAAGCTTGTTTGGGCGCAGTTTGCGCTTGATGATCGCGACGCTATCTTCAGCTACATAGAAAGAGAAAATCCTCGCGCGGCGGCTCACATTGACGAGAAGATTGTAAGGAGCGCACGTCGCCTTCTTGAATTTCCGGATAGCGGCCGGCTCGGTCGTATTGCCGGAACTCGAGAGCTCATCATAGCCGGCACACCTTATATTGCGGCTTATGTAGTGATGGCCGATCGAATAAGGATTCTGCGTATTCTGCATGGTGCGCAGATCTGGCCTGCTGCGTTGAGGTTCGACTGACGTTAGGTACGGGTCTGTAAACTAGATTCCATCAAGAGCGTCATCTGCGGCTTTGGTCATGGAGCTTGCCTGTCTGGTGGGATAGCAAGATTTGAACTTCGGTTCGTTCAAGGCGAACAATTCAAAACCAGCCGCTCTTTGCATGACCAAACAGGCAATTCATCGTTTATCGCGACGGATGTTACTTGGTTTCTCGGGCCGGCCGTCCCACCGTGGCGGCAAGCACGCTGCCCGGCCCATGTACGGCGGCAAAGAGCAAGCCAGCCACGAAAGTAAAGTGATCGATGAAGAAGCCGAATTCGGCCTGATTACCCGCCCAGTGCGAGGGGCCGTGGAATGAGAATCCAAGGAAGAGGACATAGAGAGCTGCAATGATCGCCGCAGGCGTGAAGAAGGCACCGGTTAGGAAGGCTATGACCAGCAGCGCCTCTAGAGCCGCTGCGCACCAGGCAAGGAATAGCGGCAACGGGAAGCCGGCGGCGGCGATGTAGCCGGCGGTCGCGCTCATGTCCATGAACTTGAATGAGACTGCCATCAGGAAGACGGCCGCAAAGATCAGACGGGCGATGAGAATGGCGGCGGTCTGCCAGGTCGATTGAGTGTTTTCCACGATGTACCTCCGGTTTGAAAGCGTTGATGCCCCAAGGACGGCCAGCGGAAGGAAATCCCGACAGAGGTCGGAAATTTTTTTGGAGCTATCCATCGTCGGAGGCGCATAGCTTCATGGGCGCCGGTCAACTCGTCTGGCACTGATGCCTCAAACCCGCCACGAGCCAAGGCCATCACAACACCGTTTCGAACAAGGGGACCAATGCCGCACCGATTGCGCCAGGGGAATCGATCATCTCTGCTACGGTCAGCTTAGGCACGTCTCGCAATGCGCCGTGACGAGGCAGATTGTTGATCTCGGTCCGTTCGATCATCATCCTCGCCAGCCGATGCGGAAGTTCGCCGCCAAGCACGATCAAGGCGGGGTCGAATACCGCACAGATCGCGTTGATGGCGCGATTATGCGCCGGCATCACGCGATCGACCCATTCGGCGACGTCATCCCAATTCAGCAGCTCTTCGCGTTTGAGATCCCTGAGGGTCAGATCCGGGTATCCTTTTGCACGAAGGTGTTCGAGCAAGACACCGAGCGCCGGGCGATCCTCGTAATCCTGGCGCTCGAAGAGAACCGAAAACTCGCCGGCATTGCCGAAACTGCCGCGAAACGGCATGCCTGCGGACACCAGGCCGCCGCCATAACCATGAAGATGCGCGATATAGGCGAAATCCGGAGCATCGCGACCGACACCAAAGATCGCTTCCGCCAAGGCCGCGGTCCTTGCAACATTGTCTGCCCAAACCGGCAAGCCAAGCCTGTTGCCGACGATCGGCGCCAGGTCGATCAATGACCAGTGAGCCAGCGGCAGCGGACAATTGAAGGCCGTTTCGAGCATGCGGTGCCCGGAAACTGCCAGGCCGACACCGAGGATATCGCCGCGCTTGGCATTCCGGCGGGCAAGAAGCTCTTCGAGCGCGGCTTCGATCCGGTCCAATTCTGCGGGAAGCGAGGATCCCGCCTGTGGTATTTCGATGCTTTCCAGAGGCTGTCCGAAACCCATGAGACAAAGGCCGATCGAACCGACGTTCACCGAGATTCCGAGTGTCAAGCACCAATCTCCGCACAGCGTCAATCCAGGGCTTGGCGGTCCGGGACGACGGGTTTCCGAGGCGGAAAAGACGATCATGCCTCGATCATGCAGTCGCCCGACAATTCGATGCAGGGACTGCTGGGTAAGGTCGAGCGGCTCGGTCAGGTCGGAACGCTCAATGCCGGGAGACTTCCAGATCAGCCGCAACAGGTCCCGTTCGTTCCGGGAAGCCACGCGTGGAGGTTGAAGGTCCCGCAAAAAATGGACGGCAACATCGTCTAGCGGATTATACTTCATTTTTTGGCCATTTTAATTTACACTATAAGTGTGAATCTTTTGAGGGCACTTCGTTTTTGTCAAGCTGAGAAACCCGATCCCTGATTTGCCGGTCCTGCTTACTTCATCAAGGTCGGCCCGGCCAGCGGAGATCGCGCCAATCCCGGCCTGTCAAAAGAGGCGGCATCGGAGCATTCAGGACGTCATATCGGTGTTGCGATAACCTTGAGCGAGATGCTGCATGCGAAGGACGAGTAGGCACGGGGAGTAAGAGCCAAGCTGCATGGTATCGTTGAGCTTCGACAATGTTGCGCGCTCTCATGACGCGTCAGCTTTTGATTTCGCGCCAACCCATAACGGCAGTGATTTCGAGTCGATGGTCGAGGCGTTTTCAGGGGCCTATGGCGTCTTTGGCGCCAGGCCATTGGGCAAGGACCGGGCCTTTACCTGGGCGGCGGATCTGAGAAGAAGCGGATCTCTCACAGCGGTCCATTCGGCATATGAAAGTCCCTGGGAAGTCCGGACGCTCGATGAAACTCCGCAACATCTCGGGCTTTATATACCCCGCGCTGGTTCGCTTCGACTGACCATTGGACGAAGGGTCGCGGAAGGCGGCGCCGGGCACATTCTCATGGCGAACAATCATGAGGCTCGCGATCGCTCGCTTCAGGGCGAGCCGAATAGCCTGGATGCTCTGTTGCTGGACTGGAAAGTCGTAAAGAGAATGCTCGCTTCTCTTCTGGAAACGCCGGTCCTCGAATCGTTGGACCTGGAACCCGTTCTCGATCTCGCAACGCCATCCGGCCAACTGATCGGCAACCTGGCACAAACAATCATCCAGGGCATGCGCAATGACGGACCGCTCTTATCCTCCCCACTTGCCGTGTCGACGATAAGCGAAACGCTTGCCGACCTTGTCATCAGATTTGGCCAGCATCGTCTTTCCTGCCATTTGAGCAAAGAGAAGGTGTCGATGGTTGCGCCGTGGCATGTGCGCCGTGCCATAGACTATATGCACGCCAACATCACCGAGCCCTTCACCATATCGACGGTGGCAGACGATGTCGGGGTTTCGCTTCGTGCCTTGCAGATGGGGTTCAAGGCGTTCAGAAAAACGTCGCCGGGTGCCTATCTACGCACAATCAGGCTGAAAGCTGCGCGCGATCAATTGCGAGATCCGTTGAACCGGCAATCCGTCCGCGAAGTTTGCGCGACGTGGGGTTTCTTTCATCCGGGCAGGTTCTCCATCATCTATCGCAGCACTTTCGGAGAGAGCCCAAGCGACACGCGCGCCAAAGCGGTGGGGCTGCGTTAACGGCGATGTCGCCCGGGGAACTTTCGGTGAAAGGGCTATGCGTCCAAGAAGACTCTTGTGATTGGTGTGGCCGCATTGAGAGCCCTGACCGCATCGGCATCCTTCCGGCTCGGCTCCGGGTGACCAAAGAAATAGCCTTGGACCTCGCTGCATCCTTCGGTCAGAACGCATTGGAGATGCGCTTCCGTCTCCACACCCTCGGCGACGGTCGTGACACCCAGCCGTTTGCCCAGATCGGCGATCGCCCGGACGAGGGCGGCCGATTCCGGTCGCCTCACGGCATCCCTCACGAATGAACCATCGATCTTGATCTTGTCGAAGGGAAAGGCTCGCAGATGGGTCAGGGACGAGTAGCCGGTTCCGAAATCGTCCAGGGCCACGCGAACCCCCATGTCATGAATACGCCGCAGATCTCCGATGCCCCCGTGCTCATCGTCGAAGATCGCGGTTTCGGTCACTTCGATTTCGAGCCGTTCCGGCGACAGCCCGGAAGACGCCAGGGCCGACGATACCGTGGAGGCGATCGTGCCCTTGCCGAGCTGAGAGGCCGACACGTTGACGGCCACGCGCGCGCCGTCCTCCCATTGGACGGCATCCCGACATGCGGTATTCAGGACGAACTCGCCAAGCTGTTCGATCAGTCCGTTCTGCTCTGCGACGGGAATGAATTCCGCGGGTGAGACCCAGCCCCTTTGCGGGTGATGCCAACGGATCAATGCTTCGCGTGCCGTAACCTTGTTGCTGTTGATGTCGACGATCGGCTGATAGAAGACGAACAATCCCCGGCTGTCCCGCAAGGATACCCGCAGCGTCGTTTGAAGCTGAATACTCTCCTGAATGCGATTTTCCATCTCTTCGGAAAACACCTTGTATGCGCTCTTGCCGGCGGCCTTTGCCGCGTAGAGGGCGATGTCGGCTCGCGCCAGCAAAGCTTCCCCGGTCTCGCCATGCATTGGCGCGTACACGATGCCGATCGATGCGCCGATTTGAACCTGGCTCACCTGGTCGAGATCGAACGGCATGGAGAGCGCATCGATGATCCGGCCGGCCAGCCGCGCCACCGTCACGGGTTCGGCATAGGGAACAAGCACGGCAAATTCGTCACCGCCGAGCCGGCCAATCGTCACGGCCGGCGCAGAGCAAATGGCGCGCAGCCGATCGGCGACCGCCTTCAGCAGGGCGTCGCCGACACGGTGGCCTTTGGTATCGTTGACCAGCTTGAAGCCGTCGAGGTCTATGAACAACAGCGATGAGCCATGGTCCGCCTTGCCGAGGCTCGCGTCAAATTGCGTATTGAATGTGGTGCGGTTTGCCAGTCCCGTCAGCGTGTCGTAATGCGCGAGCTGGCCTATGCGCCTTTCCGCCTCCACTTCCTTGGTGACGATCGCCCAGCTGAGCATCGGCCCGAGAAAGCTTCCGTCGTCGGCGGTAATTGCCGAGATCCTGAGATCGAGCACTTCCGGCCCGAGCTTGATGCGGGCATTGTGAGGCAGGTTAGCCGGATCCGCGAGAATGCGGCGTTGGTGCTCCGGATTCCTATGGAAAACATCGATCGAAGTGCCGAGCAGCTCGTCTGCCTTGATCGGCAGCAGATGCTCGATCTTGCGTATGAGGTCCTTAGAGGTCTCGTTGGCGTAGTTGATGATCAGCGTCTCGGGCTCAACCGTCATCACAGCGACGGGCATGTCATCGATCATCCGCAGCAGGCGGCTTTGCGCCGCCTCGCGTCGATGCGCTTCCGTCTGCGAGTTCACCATGCGCGCAAAGTCGCGATAATTGATGTTGAGGATGACGAGCATGCCGATGGACACCAATGCGATGTTGATCGCGGTGGCAATGAAGGTTGGCTGTTCGGTCGCACAGAAGAAGATGATGAAAGCGCCATTGACGATTGCGGTTACGGTGATGGCCGCCGAGCGAAGATGCATCAGGCAGAAGATGCAGGAGATCACCGTAATGGCCATGTAAAAGGCCAGGTGCGAACGCGTATATGCATCACCATAGGGAAAGAGCAGGAACGACCAGGCTGTAAAGGTAAAAGCAATTGCGAAAGCAAGGCGATTGGTCCGTCTCAGGGCATGTAGCGCCACCTCCGGGGTTGGATCCATGTGACGTGACCGCCACCAATGGCGGACGCGGAATATGGATGCCAATGTGAGGACAACAGGAGCTCCAATCGTGAGCCAGGACGGCGCGATCATGATGTGCGTCGCGGCAACCGCCCAGGTGCTCGACATCAGGATGAAATACATCATCGGTATCTGGCGTGAGAAAGCGCGGTATTGCGCTTTCAACAGCTCGGGATTGTCGACCGGTACCGCCATAAATCGTCGAACGCTGTTGAACATCTGCAACATGGAGGCGCTCTTTCCATGCGTTCCGAATCGTCTATGTGCCTTCTCGCCTATGCGTTGCGGGACGGTCATGGATGCAGCAATTTACTGATTGATAAAGCCACACGACCGCAGGCTGCCGCGAAGAACCAGCCGAAGATAAACGTCAGCCATCCGGGATTGAGTTGCACCAGCGAGTTGCCGAATTCTCGGGTTCCGGCGTTCAGGCAGAAAGAGGCGGTAGTCAAACTCATCACGACCCAGGCAATCCAGGACAGATTGAACATGAACCCGATGTTCTTTCGCTGTTTCTCCCGCCGCTGCAAAAGAACAAAGCTGGTAATGGGGATGCTTGTGCCCATCAAGACGAAGGGCGTCCATGAGGGGGAGAGTGCATGTGGAAAGCAAGCCATCAACAAGGCGGCAGCTGCAATAGGCCCAAGAAATACGAGGGCCGCGCTCAACGGCGATGCAGACAGGCTGCTTGTCAAACTATTCGAGTTACCAACTTCCGATAGCAATACTTCAGCATTCCTATCTGCGCTCTTCAAGTGCTTCCCCGATGGTTGTAAATGCTTGTTGTTACGCGCTCATACCTTCCGATAGTTTTAGAATGGTTGCGAAATGTTAATGATCTGTTGGTGTTTCCCGAACCCATAGCGCAGCGTCGTCGCTCGATCGGATTATTGCGTTACTTGGATATCTATTGCGCAAAATGCGGATCTAAGCTGGGACGAGGCTGGCTGAATTTCAGGGCCGACTTTGTTGTTTTCTCGCCGGTTCAGATCAGGGCAAGGCATAGTCATGTACTTGGCTGCGTTGTCCGACCTAGAGCCGGATGATTTCAGGTCGAATCGACCTGAAATCTGAATCCGTCTCTAAATCAAAAAGTTAGAGCGGGATGTCGCCCGAAAACCGCTCACACTTTTCGGCATCCCGCTCTAATCATAAGGGCTCGGTCACGCACCGCAATTCGGCTTTGCGAAGCGCTCGATGCGGAAGTCCTGCAATGGGATATCCGTTCGGCCCGTTGCCATGATTTCGGCCATGACGTCGCCGACGCCGGGTCCGAGTTGAAAGCCGTGGCCGGAAAAGCCGAACGCGTGGAAGAGGCCCGCTGTCGTCGACGACGGCCCCATCACCGGGAGACCATCTTCGACATAGCCCTCGCAACCAGACCAGGTGCGTATCACGGCAACCTCTTTCAACGCCGGCAAAATCGGCAGCAACGAACGAAGCTGGCCTGGCAAGCGAGCCGGGTCCGCCTTGGCGTACCCTGTATCGAGCGAAACATCGGTGCGATCGGCGCCGCCGCCGAAAACGATATTGCCCCTTTCCACCTGCCGCAGATAACCGCCGCCGTGATCATGCCCCCAGACGCCGACGACCGGGAGAATGCGATGGGGGAGAGGTTCGGTAACTCCCATTTGCGGACCTTTGGCAACGATCGGAACCGTTTCTCCGAACAGGCCCGCGACGCGCGCACCCCAGGCACCCGTCGCGTTCAGCAGCATCGAGGCTTCATGCGAGCCCTTCGACGTTTCGACCTGAAATCCATAGTCACTTTTTCTGATGGCCCCGATGCCGACATTCTCGACGATGTCGGCACCCAATTTTCGGGCGGCGTTTGCGAAGGCCGGTGCAATGAGACGCGGGTTGCCGCTTCCATCATTCGGAGAAAAGGAGGCGGCAATCGTGCCCGGGCCAAGGCCGGGAAAGCGCGACCGCACGTCCTTCGCGGTGAGCTCTTCCAGTTCCAGTCCCCACGGTCGGGCGTCCTTGATGAAGGACCGCATCGCCGCAAGTCCTTCCTGGCTGAAGACCAGCCGCAGATGGCCGGTTGCGCGGAATTCCACGTCGCGTCCGAGCATGGCCTCGGCCTGTCGCCACAGGGCAAGCGAGCGGTGAGCAAGCGGCAATTGCGGAATATATCGGCCGCTTCGCCTGACATTGCCGAAGGACGCCACCGTCGCGGCGCTTCCGACGCGATTGCGTTCGATGAGCGTCACGCGAATGCCGCGCCGGACGAGAAAAAAGGCGGAGGCGGCTCCCATGAGCCCGCCGCCCAGCACGATAGCGTCCATCGAGGATCTCCAGAGGCTCAAAACAACCTCCAGCTTGTCCGAGCCGGCTTGCCGCTGTCAAAGTCGGGATTACACAGCGCCCATAAGTCCGGCCTATGGGTTTTGCCGATCGTCAGAGCATAAGTCCGGCTTATGACCTACCGCATTTTCGGTCTTGGACCTCTCCGGCCCGTCCATGCCAGTTTCATGACAGGCAAATGAAAGGAACGGATATGGCGGATGCGGCAAGGCAAGCAGTAGAGGCTTCGCAGCAGGATTGGAAGATCGGTGTCGATATCGGCGGCACCTTCATCGATTTCTGCGCGCTGGAAAGCCGCTCCGGTCGCGTTGCCTCGTTGAAGGTGCTGACGACGCCCGATGATCCGGGTGCGGAATTGATGACCGGGCTTTCCTTGCTTGCCGAGCGCGAGGGATTGGCGCCGGAGGCAATCAGTCGCTTCGTTCATGGCACCACGGTCGGTATCAACACCGTCATCCAGAGGCGCGGCGTGTCGCTTGCCCTCGTGACGAATGCCGGGTTCGAGGATGTCATCGAACTGGCCCGCCTGAGAATGCCTGATGTCTATTCTCTCTTCTGCTCGCGGCCGGAACAGCTCATCGCACGCGACATGATCTTCGGCATCCCCGCGCGGTTGCGGGCCGATGGCAGCGAAGCGCAGGCGCCGGACATGAAGGCGGTTGCCGCGGCGGTCGCAGCCGCAACGGCGAAGGGCGCGGCGGGCATCATCATATCCTTTCTGCATTCCTGGCGCGACAATGCCCAGGAAACTGCCGTCAAGAATGAAATCGAAAAGCTCGCACCCGATCTCTTCGTCTTCACATCCTCGGAAGTGTGGCCGGTCATTCGCGAATACGAGCGGACGACGACGGCAATCCTCAACGGCTACGTCCATCCGAGGGTTTCGGGTTACCTGACGGCTCTCGAGGACAAGCTCGCATCGCAGGGAGTGACGGCGCCGGCCCTGCTGACGAAGTCGAATGGCGGCGTGATGAACGCGGCGGAAGGAAAGCGTTCCTGTGTCCAGATGCTGCTGTCCGGCACGGCCTCGGGCGTGATCGGCGCCGCCTGGCTGGCGCGCCTCGCCGGTGAGAAACATGTCCTCACACTCGACATCGGCGGCACCTCGGCGGACTTCGCGTTGATCATCGACGGCGAGCCGCAATTCGGGACCGGCGAACTGATCGGCGAGTTTCCACTGCACATTCCCTCGGTCTCCGTCAGTTCCATCGGCATCGGCGGAGGCTCCATTGCCAGCATCGACGCCCATGGCGTCCTGCGGGTGGGGCCGGAATCGGCCGGCTCGACGCCTGGTCCTGCCTGTTATGGCCGGGGCGGCGCGCAGGCGACCGTGACCGATGCCATGGCCGTCTGCGGCTGGCTGGGGCATAGCGAGATGGCCTACGGTCAGTTGCAGGTCGACGTCGGGCTGGCACGCACAGCCGTCGCAAAACTTGCCGAGCGTATCGGACGCTCGATTGAAGAGGTGTCCCAGGCCATTCTCGACATTGCGATCTCGGAGATGTTCGTCGAGGTGGAAAAACTGGCATCGCGGGCCGGCGTCGACTTGCGGGAGTTTACCCTCATGCCGTTCGGCGGCGGCGGCCCGATGCTGGGCGCGTTCCTTGCCCGCGAATTCCGCATGGCGAAGGTCATCGGGCCGCCGCGTCCGGGCGTGGTATCGGCTCTCGGCGGTCTGGTCGCGGATCTGCGCGGCGATTTCATCAAAACGGTCTTCACGCATCTGTCGCCGGAGGCCGTACCGTTGCTGCGCGGCTCTTCGGAGGCGCTGTCGGCCGAAGGGCGAAGCTGGCTTATCAACCAGGGCCACGAGGGTCCCGCCGAATTGCGGATTTCCGCCGACATGCGCTATGTCGGCCAGAGCTTTGAAATCGAGGTTCCGCTGCAGGCGGCCTGGGTGGGGGAAGGCAATCTGGCCGCGATGGAAGAGGCGTTCCACGCCATGCACGCCCGCCTCTATGATTTTGCCGACCCGGACGGCGAGATCGAAATCGTCAATCTCCGTCTGTCCGCCATCGGTGCCGGACCGGCGCTGGAAACGACCGTCGACCTCGAAGAGATTGCCGGCATGGCCGAACCGGAGCGCGAAATACCCGTCTATACCGGCAAGGCGTTCGAATGGATCGGACTATACCGGCGGGACCTCTTGCATCCGGGCGGACACTTCAGCGGGCCCGCCGTCGTAGCCCAGGACGATACGACCTTCGCCATTCCGGCTGGCACGCAGGTAACGATCGATCGCCACCTGAACCTTCATCTCACATTTTCGGAGTAGCGGCCCATGTTCGACCGTTCGAACCTTCAAGTGTTTGCCAACCACACCCGGGCCGCCGCCGAAAACATGGCCTATACGCTGCAGCGCACAGCCCATTCGGCCTTCGTCAAGGAGACGGAGGATTTCACCGTCATGCTGATCAATCGCAAGGGGGAAACCTTCGGCGTGCCGATGGGCCTCGGCGCGACATGGTATCCCGGGCTTACCTATACCCGGGCCATCGAAATGATTAGGGATTACAAGCCGGGCGACGTCGCCTTTACCAACGATCCCTATTCATGCTTCGTGGCCACGCACGCACCGGATACGCACCTCTGGAAGCCGGTTTTCTATGACGGCGAGATCATCGCCTGGACAGGCGGGCATATCCACAATACCGACATGGGCGGCGCCGTGCCCGCCTCCCTGTCGCGCGCGTTGACGGAGATCCATCAGGAAGGCATTCGCTTTCCGCCGATGAAATTGGTCAATGAAGGCGTCTTCGACGAAGACATCCTGAAAATCATGACCACGAATGTGCGCAAACCCGACCTCAACATCGGCGATATCAAGGCGCTGGTTGGGGCGCTCAACACCGGCGAGCGCAAGATCCTGGCCATGGTCGAAAAATTCGGCAAGGAGGCATTTCTCGAAGGCGCCGACGTGCTTCTCGATCACGCCGAAGCGCAGGCGCGTGATCTCCTGCGGACGATGCCGGATGGCACGTGGGAATTCGTCGACTATGCCGACGAGGATTCCGTCGAGGCCAATCCGTGCCGGCTGAAGCTGACGCTGACGATCAGGGGCGACGAGGCGATCCTCGATTTTACCGGATCCGATCCGCAGCTCGGCTCGTCGCTCAACGTTCCCTCGGGCGGCGATCCGCGCCACACCATGCTGCTGGTCGGCGTCTATTACATTCTCTATACGCTGAACCCCAAGATCCTGCTCAACACCGGACTGACCCGCCCCTTCACCTGCATTGCACCGCAGGGGAGCGTCCTTAATCCGATATCACCGGCGGCCGTCGGCATGCGTTCGCTCACCTGCGCGCGCCTACGATCCGTGATCTTCGGCGCCTTCTGCCAGGCGGTTCCCGAATTGTTGCCTGCCGCACCGGCCGGCAATAATTGCATCGTCAACGTCATGACCACGGACGAGCGGACGGGCCGCAGCGTGATTGCCGCCGTCAATCCGGTGGTCGGCGGCGGCGGCGGGATGCCGCATCGCGATGGAACCAACGGTTCGGGTGCCGATGCTGCCTATCTGAAGAATACGCCGATCGAAATCACGGAAACCGAAGTGCCGATCGAGTTCGTCAAATACGGGCTTGCCAGGGATAGCGGCGGCGCCGGCCGCTGGCGCGGCGGTCTGGCGACCGAGATGGCGTTCCGCGTTTTCGCGCCCGGGAGCCGCATTACGGCCCGCAACCGCGACCGCAGTTTCTTCCGGCCCTGGGGGCTGCTCGGCGGCAGGGCGGCAGGGCTCTCCGACATGGTATTGAACCCCGGACGTGATGATTATCGCCGGCTCGGCAATATCGATACCGCCGTCCTGCAGCCTGGAGATGTGCTCGAGATCCGCTCGGCCGGGGGCGGCGGCCGCGGAAATCCCTTGGAGCGCGAGGTCTGGCGCGTGCTACAGGATGTGGAGCGCGGCTATGTTTCCCTTGATGCCGCCGAGCGCGATTACGGCGTGGTCATCCGCGACGGCAAGGTGGATGAAGCCGAAACCTCCCGTCTCAGGAGATCGCGCGCGGCTCCAACGGCCCATTTCCATTACGGCGCGGAGCGAGACGGTTACGAGGCGCAGTGGACATCAGCTGCCTACGACCTGCTCACGGATATTCTGGCCTGCCTTCCGATCCACTGGCGGTTCTTTACCAAGACGGAGATTTTCCGCCGGATGAAGGGACGCGCCGGGTATGAGGGCGTTGCCGCGGCTTTTGCCGATGTTCGCGCACGGTTCCCGGAGATGCCCGAGGTTCGTCTTCCGGTCAAAGAGGCGGCCGAATGAGCCAGGATCTGCGTCCGGCCGGAGAAGCGGGGCGCATCGTCCGTCTCGCCGAGCAAGGCCGGGCACCCGTTCGCTTCCTGCTCGACGGCATCGAACGCGAAGGCTTGGCCGGCGACACGGTGCTGACGGCCATGCTGACATTCTCCCCGGTTCTTCGGCAATCCGAATTCGGGCCGGAAGGGCGGGCAGGCTTCTGCCTGATGGGCGCCTGTCAGGACTGCTGGGTCTGGCAACAGGATGGAACCCGCCTGCGCGCCTGTTCGACCCTCGTCGGCAACGGCGTGTCCCTGTTAACCCGGGCGCCGAGAGATTGGCCATGACGACGGCGGATGATCGGAAGGCAATAGTAATCGTCGGTGCCGGTCCGGCGGGCATCCGCGCAGTCGAGCTTCTGGTGGCCGCCGGTATCCGGCCCGTCGTCATCGACGAGGGGATGAAGGCGGGCGGCCAGATATATCGTCGCCCCCCGCAGGGTTTTGCGCGGTCGGCCGAGCAGCTCTATGGATCGGAAGCCGGCAAAGCGCTTGCGCTTCATTCCCTCTTCGATCGCATGGTGGCGCGGGGAGAGGTCGAATACCATCCTCGAAGCTCAGCGATGGCGCTCGCCGCCAATGTGCTGCAGGTGCTGACGCCAACCGGCCGACGGGAGTTCGCCTATGACAGGCTGATACTCGCAACCGGAGCGACCGACCGGCTGGTGCCGGTACCCGGCTGGCAGGCGCCCGGCGTCTACAGTCTCGGGGCTGCCCAGATCGCGCTGAAGGCGCAGGGCGTGGCCTTGGGGCGAAGGATCGTTCTGGCGGGCTCCGGGCCGCTGCTGACCTTGGTTGCGTTCCAGCTTTTGAAGGCTGGAGCGAATGTCGCAGCCGTCCTCGATACCTCTTCGGTTCGAAACCAGGCCCTTGCGCTTCCGGGCATGATGGCAAGGCCGGCTGTGGTTCTGCGTGGCCTGGCAATGCGGATGAAACTTGGCCGCCTATATCGCGCGGGCGTGACGTTGACGGATATCGTCAGCGACGAGAGTGGCCCGGTGGCCGTTCGCTGGCGGGATGCCGGCGGGCGCGACCGTCATACCGAATGCGATATGGTCGGCATTGGCTGGCACCTGAGAGCCGAAACGCAGCTTGCCGGTCTGGCCCAATGCAGCTTCGATTACGATGCGGGCTGGGCCCAATGGTTGCCGCACGCGGATCGGATGGGGAGGTCGACCGGTGGCGTCTATCTTGCCGGCGATGGCCTGCGGCTCCTTGGCGCCGATGGCGCGGAAGTTGCCGGACGGCTTGCCGCGAGCGCCTGCCTCGCCGATATGGGGTTGCCCTATCCTGATCCTGCGCGGGATCTCCGCCGGCTTGCCCGCTACGAACGCTTCGCTCGCGCCATTGCCCGCGCCTTTCCCTGGCCTGCCGGCATGGTCCGATCCGTTCCCGATGAAACGATGGTCTGCCGCTGCGAAGGCATCAGCGCCGGCGATCTGCGTGAGAGCGTCGACTATGCGGGAGGTGAAGCAAACCGGGTGAAGTCAATGGTGCGCGTGGGTATGGGACGATGCCAGGGGCGATTTTGTCAGCTCGCCGGCGCCGAACTGATTGCGGAACGCGCGCAAATCCCGGTCTGCGAGGTCGGTCGTCTGCGCGAGCAGGCGCCTGTTCGTCCGCTGCCGATCGGGTCCTGGATAAACGAGAGCTGACCAGGCGCGCTTTGACCGTATGGGCGCGATTTTACTCCGCGCCATCCTTCAGCACGCCGGCACAGGCCTGGCGCAGATAGCCGCGCATGGTAAGGTGGCTGCCCGTCAAGGGACGGTCCCGGCTGGTCAGCAGGGCGATCGGGACCGTCTTTCGTGGCAGCAGCGGCCGGCGCACGAGGCCGGGAAACTGTTCCCATGGCAGCAGACCATCCACGATCGCGACACCGAAACCATTGCGGACAAAGGGTAGGGCGGTAATGGAGATATCGATCTCGATCGCGGGATTGAACGACTGATTTTCCGCCGCCGCGGCATTGGCAAGCAGCTGACCGGGGAAGGTGTCGGCGCGGTAGGAAATCAGGGTCTCGTTCTGAAGATCGGCGAAGCCGATGCTGTCCCGCGCGGCAAGATGGTGCCCCTCCGGCACGATACAGATGAGTTCGGCATACCCGAGCGTTTCGACATCGATGCCGGGCCGCGCGATGTTGTTCATGACGATGCCGAGCGGCGCATCGCCATTGCGGATCATATCGACGACGTTGACCAGCGGCGCGATCAGCGAGCGCACGACGATATCCGGATAGGTGGTCTTGAAGGCGAGAAGCGCCTTGGGAACGATCGACATGGCAGGCGGCGTCGTTGCGGCGACCCTGATCAAGCCGGTCCGCCCGAAGCGCATGTCGGTCGTTCGGCGCCGGAGCGCTCCGAGCTCGGAGAAAATGCGCTCGGCTTCCGGATAGAGCTCTTCGGCTTCCCTCGTCGGGACCAGCTTGCCGCGCACGCGATTGAAGAGTTTGAACCCCAGCTGGTCTTCGGCATGCAGCAGGATCTGGCTCAGCGCCGGCTGCGTGATGTTGAGCATGGCGGCAGCACCGGTCACCGTCCCGGATCGCATGAGCATGCAGAAGACTTCGAGCTGACGGGCCTGCATCAGGAAATTCCGTATTGTCTGGTTCGGTCGTCGGCGGAGTCTAGCACGGACGAGCCATTTCAGAAGTCCGCCACCTTGCCCCATGCGGATTGCAGGAAGCGGTCGGGATGATAGGATTTCGGATCGACTATCGGCGCGGCACCGGTGACGATATCGGCGATCAGATGGCCGGCTCCCGGTCCGATGCCGAAGCCGTGGCCGCTGAAACCGGCCGCCAGCACGAAGCCTGGTATGGTTGCGATCTCGCCTATGCCGGGCACGCCATCCGGCGTCGAATCGATATAGCCGGCCCAGCTCGCGGTGATGCGGCGGCTTGCAATCGCGGGCAGCAATTCGCGCGCGCGGTCATAGGTCAGCCGGATCGTGCCTTTGTCGACGGCCGGATCGAGGATGCGCATCCGCTCCATCGGCGTCGGCTGGTCCAGTCGCCAGTGCGACAGGTTTTCGTGGCCGCTGCGAAAGCCCTCGAGGCCGCCCACGGACAGAGCGCGCCAGCGGCGAACGAACATCGGCAGAAACTGCGCGCCGAACCGGATGTTCTGAGGTGTCGGATCGACGCGGCCACGTCCGCTGATCGCGAGCGTATGGCCGCCGTCGCCTCTGCGCGTGACCGAAACATAGGCGGTATGAAGGGCATCTGGAAGTTCGCCGTCGCCGGCGCTGACGGAAAGGATCGATGAGCGGATCGACGCCTGTGGGAACCGGACGCCGAACTGGCGGCAGAAGGACGAAGCCCAGGCGCCGCCCGACAGGACGGCGATCCTCGTCCTGATCGTGCCTTCCTCGGTCACGACGGCGGAGAGCTTTCCGCCTTCGGTTTCTATGCCGCGCGCCGCGCAATTCTGCCGCAGGCAGCCGCCCAATTTCATCAGAGCGCGAGCGACTGCTGGGGCGGCATTGGCCGGATCGGCAATGCCATCGGTCGGGGAAAAGACGCCGCCCTTCCAATTGCGGCCGGTCGCCTTGCCGCGTTCGCTGGCTTCAGCGCTGTCGAGCATATGCGTGGTCACACCGACGCCGCGGGCAAAGTCGCGCCAGCGCGCCCATCCGGCAAGCTCTTCCTCGCTATTGCTCAGATAAAAGAGGCCGCAGCGGCGAAAGCCGGTGTCCTCTCCTGTTTCCGCGGCGAATTGGTCCCAGAGCTCGAGGCTTTTCGTCGCCATCGGCAGCTCGCGGGCGTCACGGTTCTGCTGTCTGCACCAGCCCCAGTTGCGGCTGGACTGCTCGGCGCCGACGCGGCCTTTCTCGAGGAGAACGACCGAGAGGCCCCGCTTTGCCAGATAATAGGCCGCAAAAACGCCGACAATCCCGGCGCCGATGACGACGACATCGGCAGAGGCCGGCAATTCCGGAGAGTTTTCGACAAGGGTAAGCGGTGCGGGCATGGATGCAGGTCTCCTATCGAGCCGACAGCATAGCGAAATGACCGGACATGAAGCTGCCGCACAACCGCGCCATGCGGCATAAGATTCTGCTCATGGCGAACCAAGCGGCTTATTGTGCCGGATCGATTCATGCAGAATGAAATAGACAAGACGGACCATGGTGTTATGCTCGATCTTGGAAAATTCGCAGCATAAAATGCTGCCTCATGTGGGAAAGATTTGCCGATGAAGCTCGACCGTATCGACATCAAGATCCTGTACGAACTTCAGAAGAACGGCCGCATCACCAACGTCGAATTGGCGGACCTGGTCAACCTGTCGCCGAGCCCTTGTCTGATGCGGGTCAAGAAACTGCAGCAGGAGGGCTATATCGAGGGATATTCGGCCCAGATCAATATCGGCAAACTGGGCCAGACGCTGACCGTCTTTACGGAAGTCACGCTCAAGAACCACCGGCAGATCGACTTTGCGCGGTTCCTCTCGGCGGTGGAGAAGGTCGATCAGGTCGTCGAATGCCACCTCGTCTCAGGTGGCTACGACTATATGCTGAAGTTCGTGACGGCTGGTATCGGAGAGTATCAAACGATCATGGAGCGCCTGACCGACCTGGATATCGGCATCGACAAGTATTTCAGCTTCGTGGTGCTCAAGTCGCCGATCGTCAAGGCGCATATGCCGCTGACCAGCCTGTTTCCCATGTAGCGCGGCTCAGATATTTCCGGCTAGCCGTGGCCATATTCACGCTTGAGCTCCGGATCCTGGACAAGATTGTCGAGCCAGGTCGGATCAAGCTTCGGAACAGACCCGAACAGCAGTTGGGAATAGGGGTGACGGGGCGTATTTGCGGCTTCGCGCGTGATTTGTTCAACTTTTCTGCCGCCATACATCACGACGATCTCGTCGCAGATCGCCTCGACAACCGACAGATCGTGGCTGATGAAGATGTAGGACAAATGCAGTTCACGCTGCAGTTCCTTGAGCAGGTCGATGATCGCCGCCGCAACGACGGTGTCGAGGGCGGATGTGATTTCATCGCAAATGATCAAGCTTGGTTCGGCGGCAAGCGCGCGGGCGAAATTCACGCGCTGCTTCTGTCCACCTGATAATTCCGACGGATAGCGATAGCGAAGCGCGCGCGGCAATCGCACCATATCGAGCAATTGGTCGACCCTGGCCTCCCGAGCCTTGCGGTCCATCCCGTGATAGAAGGCCAGAGGCCGCTCGAGAATATCGGCGATCGATTTTGCCGGATTGAGCGCCGTATCGGCATATTGAAAGACGATCTGCATCTCCCGCAACTGATCGCGCGAACGCAATTTCGCGGCGCGATTCATCTCGCTGCCGTTGAAGCCGATAGTGCCTGATATTGCGGGCAGTATGCCGGCGATCGCACGCGCCAGCGTCGACTTTCCGCATCCGGATTCGCCGATGATGCCGAGATTTCTGCCCTTCTCCACCTCCAGGCTCACGGATTGAACCGCGCAGACCGCCGGCAGGCCGCTGGGCTGAATATCGCCATAGCCGGCAACCAGGCCGTCGATCCTCAGCACGGGTGCAATCGAGCCGCCCATGCTGCTGCTGCGCAATGCCTGTTTCGGCTCGAAGGCTGCCAAGAGCTCGCGCGTGTAGGGATGGCTTGGCCGTGTGAGGATCGTTTCCGTCGCCGCCAGTTCTTGGATCTCGCCGCCCTTGAGCACGGCGATGCGATCGGCGATCTGAGCGACGACCGCCAGATCGTGTGAAACATAGACGCCGGCAATATCGCCGGCTCGGATGACGGATTTGAACGCTTTCAGCACGTCGATCTGCGTCGTCACATCGAGAGCGGTGGTTGGTTCGTCGAAAATGACCAGCTTGGGCTCGCCGATCAAAGCCATGGCCGCTGCCAGCCGCTGCAACTGGCCGCCGGAGACCTGATGCGGATATCGTTCGCCGATCGTCTCTGGATTCGGCAAGGAAAGAGCTCGGAAGAGCTCGATGGCGCGCCGGCGCGCTTGTTCGGGGGGCATCAGCCGGTGAATGCGGGTGACCTCGATCACCTGCTCCATGATCTTCGTCGCCGGGTTGAAGGCCGCTGCCGCGCTTTGCGGAATATAGGCAACCGTGGTGCCGCGGACCTTCGAGCGCTCGCTTTCGGAAAGGGCGGCCATGTCCCGTCCATCGACCTTGACGGTGCCGCCGGAGATGCGACAGCCCTCGCGCGCATGCCCCATCAGCGTCAGCGCGATCGTCGTCTTGCCCGAGCCGCTTTCGCCGATGAGTGCGACAATTTCGCCCTTGGCGATATTGAAACTGACGCCCTTGATGATCTCGACGATGCGACCAGAGTCGGTCGTCGCCTCGACCTTCAGATTTTTGATTTCAACGAGCTTGGTCATCGTCATGCGCTCCTGTCTCTGATCTTGCGCGGCAGGTTGTCGATCAGCAGGTTGACGCTGATGGTGAGGCTGGCAATGGCAAAGGAGGGCACGAGTACAGCCGGCGCGGCGAAGGGCAGACCGCCGATGTTTTCGCGGACGAGAGCCCCCCAGTCAGCATAGGGCGGCTGCAGGCCGAGGCCGAGAAAGGAGAGGCCGGACAACAGGAGAACGACGAAGACGAAGCGCAAGCCGAAATCCGCCAGAACGGGGCGGATAATGTTGGGCAGAATTTCCGAACCGATGATGTAGCCGACCCGCTCGCCGCGGGTGCGTGCGACCGTGATGAAATCCATCGTGTTGATGTTGACGGCAAGCGCGCGGGCAAAGCGATAGGCGCCGGGCGTGTAGATGACGCCGAGCGTGATGATCAGCACCGGAATGGACGAGCCGACGGCGGCAACGACGACCAGACCGAACAGCTTGCTTGGAATGGAATTCAGGGCATCGAGAAACCGGCTCAGGATCGTGTCGAACCATCCGCCGACAACAGCCGCGATCATGCCGAGGGTCACGCCGCAAAAACAGCATAGCGCGACTGAAGCCAATGAAATGCCGACCGTATAGCGTGCGCCCATCAAAACGCGCGAGAACATGTCACGGCCGAGATAGTCCGAGCCGAGCCACAATTGCCGGCTTATCGGGCCGAAATAGTCCGTATCGACGATGTCGCCGACAGAATAGGGAAGCATGTAGGGCGCGAACAATGCAACGATCGTCCAGCCGAGGATGATGGCAAAAGCCACGATGCCGACGAAGCTGACATTATAGCCGAGAAGGGAAGGGGTGCGGGAAGCCAAGCTGTTCGTGGTCATCGCAGCCTCGGATTTGATAGGATTGCGACGATATCGGCGACGGTGATCAGCAGGAGATAACCAAGGCAGAAGATCATTGCGCAGCTCTGGATGAGCGGGAGATCGCGGGTCGCGACGGCGTCCACCATCAATTTGGCGATGCCCGGATAGTTGAAGATGGTCTCGACGATGATCACGCCGCCGACGAGATAGGAGAGCGAAAGCGCGACCGCGTTGACGATCGGCCCCAGCGCATTGGGCAATGCGTGCCTGAACACCATGCGGCCACGCGAGGCGCCCTTGAGCAGGGCCATTTCCACATAGGGCGTCTTCAGCGTCTCGATCAGAGCCGCCCGCGTCATGCGGATCATCTGGGCCGATATGACGAAGGTCAGCGTAATGACCGGCATGGCGTAGATCTTCAAAAGATCGAAGACCGTGTGCGCCTCGCTGACGGAAGACAGCGCCGGCAGCCAGCGCAGATAGACGGCGAATAACAGCACGGCAAGCGTTGCGACCATGAATTCGGGCACCGAGATGACGCCGATGGAAACGACCGTGACAATCCGATCGTAATAGGAACCGCGAAGCATGGCCGAGGTAATGCCAAGCAGGAGTGCAAGCGGGACCGAGACGAGCGTCGTGATGGCGGCAAGCTCCAGCGTCGCCACTAAGCGGCGGCCGATCAGGTCTGCAACGGGCATGTTGTTTGCGTAGGAGATACCGAGATCACCCTTCATCAGGCCCAAAAGCCATTGCAGGAACCGCAGGATCGCAGGTTCGTCAAGATGCATCGCCTTGCGCAGACCGGCAACGGCTTCGGGCGTCGCCGCCTGGCCGAGCAGGATGGAGGCCGTGTCTCCCGGCAGCATGCTGGTTGCGAAAAAGACGGCGAACGACACGATCAGCAAGGTGATGACCGCAATGAAGAGCCGGTTTAGGACAAGAATGGAGACCTCGGATCTCAAAGGCAATGCTCCTGCGGCGATCTACGAAACGAACGGCGTTCGCGAGCGGAGGTCCCCGGACGGCTTTGCGCCGTCCGGGGAGGTTCAGCGGCAGCTAGAGCATTTCCGCTTTTCCTTAAATCGCGAAAACGCTCGATCTCTTTGTTTTCCAGCAATTCCGGATGGAAAACCGCTGCGCACTTTTCCTGGAATTGCTCTAGGCGTCGAGCCACAGATACTCCGCCATTGCATAGCCCATCATGCCACCGAGCGGATTGGCTTCCAATCCGTGCACCTTGCCCGAAAGCGCATCCACATTCGAGATATAAGCCGGGATGATGGTACCGGCTTCTTCGGCAATCATCGCCTGCATTTCGGCGTAGATCTGCTTGCGCTTGGCCTGATCCAGCAAGCCGCGCGCTTCGATAAGCATCTTGTCGAATTTTTCCGACTTGTACTGACTTTCGTTCCAGGGTGCATTCGAAGCATAGAGAAGCGAAAACAGGATGTCCGGCGTCGGGCGCGGATTGATATTGCCGAAATGGATCGGCGCCTTCAGCCAATAATTGTCCCAATAGCCGTCGGACGGAACGCGCTGGACGTCAAGCTTCATGCCGATGTCGGCGCCGGCCGCCTGGATGATCATCGCCATGTCGATCGACGAAGTTGCCGCGTCAGAAGCGATAACCGGAATGGGTTGCCCGAGCACGCCTGCCTTTTGGAAATGGAACTTGGCCTTGTCCGGATCGAAGGCCTTCGGCTTCAGATCGTTGTTATGATAGAGATTGGCGGGAGAAACGGGCTGATCATTGGCAACTTCGCCAAGGCCGCGCAAGGCCGACTTGACGATCTGCTCGCGATTGACCAGCGACTTCATGCCGTCGATGAAGTCCTTCTTGTTGCCCGGCGTCATGTCGAGGCGCATGTTCAGATTGGTATAATTGCCGCTCGTCGTTTTCGACAGCGTAAAGCCCGACTGCCCGTCGATCAGCTTCATGGCGCGGGGATTGATCGAAGCGGCGTAGTGAATGTCGCCCGAAAGCAATGCATTGACGCGGGCATTGTCGTCGCTGATCGCGAAGAATTCAAACGAGTCGAGATAGGGCTGGCCGGACTTCCAGTAGTTCTTGTTCTTCTCCACGACCGAGCGATTGCCCGGATCGAAGGTTTTGAGAACGAAGGCTCCGGTGCCATTGCCTTTCGAGAAGTCGGTCGTCCCGTCGGCGACGATCATGAAGTGATGCAGGGCGAGAATGGTCGGCAGGTCGGCATTCGGGTCGGCCAGGGTGATTTCGACAGTCGACTTGTCGACGGCCTTGAAGCCGGTCATCTGCGCGGCAATCTTGGCGACTTTCGAGCCGACGCCGGGATCGAGATGGCGCTTCAGCGAGAAGACGACATCGTCGGCCGTCAGCTCCTTCCCGTCATGGAATGTCACGCCCTTGCGCAGCTTGACCGTCCAGGTCTTGGCGTCCTTGCTTTCGATGCTTTCGGCGAGTTCCATCTGCGTCACGCCGGCCTTGTCGATGAAGGTCAGGCGATTATAGAGCGAACAGCAGCGCACATAGTCGGTGGAAAGTGATGCCTTGGCGGGATCGAGAGTGTCGGCGGTCGAGGACGACCAGCCGGCCGCTTTCAGATGGCCACCGGATTTGGGCGTGGCCGCGACCGCATTCGATGCCCTGCCGAGCACTAGGCCGCCCGCCGACATGGCGACACCGCCTGCCAGAAGCATTGTGAGCAGTTCGCGGCGGGTGGCGCCTCGACGAATGGCATTTTCGACCATTGCGTCGTCCGAGGCAGTCCAGTTCATGATCTTGTCGTTCATGTCATTCCCCTTTTTCTGGTTGGCAATCTGCTTTTTATTGGATGCGACGATGGTGACGGTCGGTCAGGCCGCCTCAAGCGCCCTCACGGCTTCGGCGAGTTCGGCCATGGATTTGAAGTGGAAGTCCGGCGTGGTGAATTCCGCCGGTTCGATCGTGCCGCCATATCCGGCCTGTGCGTGACGGCGTTCAATCCAGCAATTGGTCATCCCCAATTGGCGGGATACGCCGATATCGTGGTACTGGCTTTGCGCCACGTGGAGAATGTCGTCCTTGTTGGCATTCTCACCGGCCACGAAGTCGAAAACCTTGCGAAAGAAGGCGGGATCGGGCTTTTCGGTGCCGGTGTCGTCGGCGGTGAAGGCAGCATGGAAGGGATGTCCAAGTTCCGCCGAGAAATGTTCGAAGGCCCAACGGCGGGCGTTCGTCATGGCGATAAGCCGATATTGGCGGGCGAGCTGCGCCAGGGCTTCGACACTGTCGGGAAAAGCTTTCCATTGCCTGGCGGAATCGCGCAGACGCCGACCATGGGCCTCGTCGACCGGTAAACCGAGTTTCGGGGCGATGGCGAGATAGACACGCACGAGATCATCGGGAAACAGATCCGCATTGTCGGCATAGCGCGCGGCTCGATAGAGCGCGAGCGCCTCTTCGCCATCGATCGTCACCTTCGCTTCAGCTGCAATTTCGCTAAGGCAGGCTTTCAGGCCGCCTTCGAAGTCGATGAGCGTTCCGACGACGTCGAAGCTCATATATTTGAATTCTGCCAATGACTTGGTCATGTCTTACCCCAGTCTGCTTGCTGGCGGCACCGGGCGGCCGCCTGGCGGAAGATTATGCTGTTCCCAGGCCCACTTGTTTTCTTAATGTTCCCGAATTTGTCGGGCTGGACCTTCATTAAGGGTAAGTTTGGCACTTCGACCGCACCGTTTGCGCCGAATCGGACTAGTGGTGCGGCACAAAATTCTGAAAAATGCCTGCTCGCGGTATATCGGTCCTGGGCCTTGGCGGGTTCAGTCCTTGAGCGCCCGACGGACGTCGGGATCCTCGAGCGTCTGGTCAAGCGTCTTTTCCGTTCGTTCGATGATCGCGTCGATATCGGCGTCCGTGCAGCAAAGCGGCGGGGCGTAACCCAAAACGCCGTTGTTGAAGGCGCGGATCACCAGGCCGTTTTCCCAGGCCCGGTCGAAAATCCGGCGCGACGGCTGGGCCTCCGCCGGCAGCGGCGTCTTTGCGGCCTTGTCCACGACCAGTTCGATCGCAGCCAGCATGCCTCGACCCCGGACGTCTCCTACCAGGGGATGATCTCTCAGGCTTTCGAGACCGGCCATCAGCCGTGCGCCGGCCTTTATGCCGTTTTCGAGCAGTCCGCCTTCGTAAAGTTTCAAGACTTCCAGGCCGACGGCCGCACTGACCGGATGGGCCGAATAAGTGTAGCCGTGACCCACGGCGGAGGCTCCCGCTCCATCGGCAATGACCTGATAGACGTGATCCGCCATGAAGACCGCGCCCATCGGAACGTAGCCGGAGGTAAGCCCCTTCGCCGTTGTCATGAAATCGGGAACGATCTCGTCTTCGGAACAGGCGAAAAGCGGGCCTGTCCGGCCGAAGCCGGTAATTACCTCGTCGGCGACGAAGAGAATGTCGAGCTCTTTGCAGAGGTCGCGCATGGCCTTCATCCATCCTTTTGGCGGGACAATCACCCCGCCCGAACCCTGGATCGGTTCGGCATAGAAGGCGGCAACCCGGTTTGCTCCGATCGCTTCGATTTTCGCCCTGAGTGCCGCGAGCGAAGCCTGAATGATGGCGTTCGCATCCTGCCCGACGGGATTGCGATAAGGATAGGGCGATGGAATCTTGTGCTGCCAGTCGAGCGGAACGCCGAAGCCGGCATGGAAGCCGGGCAGGGCGGTCAGCCCCGCGCCGACCGTCGAAGAGCCATGATAGCCCTGCTCAAGCGAGATGAACTGATCGCGCTGCGGTTCGCCGCGCGCAAACCAATAGTACCGGATGAAGCGGACGGTACTGTCGATGGCATCCGAGCCGCCCAGCGTGAAATAGATGTGGTTGAGGTCGCCGGGAGCACGTTCGGCGAGCTCGGCGGCAAGGCGGATGGCCGATTCGCAACCAAGACCGAAATAGGCCGTCGCATAGGGAAGCTCGCGCATCTGGCGAGCGGCGGCCTCCACGATCGTTTCGTGACCGTAGCCGGCGTTGACGCACCAAAGTCCCGCGAAACCATCTATCAACTGCCGGCCCTGAGCATCGGTGACCGTCGCTCCCTTGGCGGATGAAAGCACCCGCACGCCTTGTTGCTCATGGCCGCGATAGGAGGCGACCGGGTGCACCAGATGGGCGCGATCGAGCTCGATGAGGGAATTGCTGTACATGTTCTTCTCCGGATCAGCCGAGCGCCTGGTTGGCGAGGGCGAAAGTGGTGACGGTCGAGGAATTGCGGTTGATAACGGGGTTCGCCATGGTGATGCCGCCACCGACATGGACAAGCGAATGGCTGGCCAGCCACGGTCCAAGACCGGTTTCCGTGCCGGTGTCGACGCGCAGGAACGCGCCGGTTTTCCGGCTCATGAAGTGCGACAGCAGCGATTTCGCATCGTCGGTGTCTGGCGCAACGACCGGTCCCACGACCTCGCCTCGGCCGAAGGGACGAAGGCAAGCGAAGGCGGCGACTTTACCGTTACGACGGATGATTGCGAATTCACCCAGATCGGCAAATCGCGCAATAAGAGCGGAGCGGTCGGCGCCGAACGCCTCGCGGTCGAGGGCTGTAATTGCCGGAATATCGGCCTTTGTTGCCGCTTCGGTGTTTCCAGGCTTTTCGGTTGGTGCGACGGGCCCTTGGTGTTGAACGACGGCGCCGGTCTGGCAAAACCCCAGCTTTTCATAGAGAGGCAGGCCATCGGTGGTCGCGGTGAGACGCAGGGGACGGTCATCCGCGAGAGCCAAGGCGGCCTCCATAAGGCGGCGTCCCAGCCCGCGTCCGCGCATGCTTGCAGCGACGATCACCATGTTGATCGTCGCGCAGTCCGTTTCATAAGGCGTCAGGAGGGTGGTGCCGACCACCTCACCATCGGCCCCGATTGCAATCACACCCCTGCTGAGGTCTAGGGCGACTTTCCAGTCCTCCAGACGATGAGGCCAGCCGGCCTCTTGCGACAAGCGGACCGCAGCGTCCAAATGTTCCGGACCGAAAGGTCTGATTTCTATCTGTCGCTCCTGCATGGCGCTCCTCATATTTCTTTTGCGCAAGTGTCGGAGCGTCGGTGCCGGAAGATTATCTGAAGGCGATGCCCTTGACGGTATCTTTCGCCGTAGCTGCTTGCCCTTGCCGCATCTTATGCCGTCACTGTCGTTGACGACGATGCCGAAACTGGGAGCGAAAGGCGTCTTCGTCGGTCGTCCCTGCAAGCAAATGCCAAACCGACGCCGCTATACGAAACTTTCTGCTCCGAACCTCGCAAATTCAGTGGGCTCACACGCCGAAAGCAATCCTATTATCGTGTTCTCCACCAATCGCCTCGAGGGGCAGCACGTAAGGACGAAGCGCATGACCACCTTCCGCCCGAAATATATCACCTTCGATTGCCACGGCACGCTCATCAATTTCCAGATGGCGGAAGCTGCCCGTGACCTCTATGGCGATCGCCTCGACGAGGCGGCCATGCTGCAGTTCATCAACAATTTCGCTGCTTATCGGCTCGACGAGATCATGGGCGCCTGGAAGCCTTATGCTGACGTGGTGCACAATTCGCTCGAGCGGACGTGCAAGCGCAACGGCGTTGCCTTCAAGGAGGAAGACGCCAGGATGGTTTATGAGCGCGTGCCGACTTGGGGGCCACATGCCGACGTTCCGGCTGGCCTTGCCAAAGTGGCGAAGGAAATTCCGCTTGTCATCCTGTCGAACGCGATGAATAGCCAGATCATGTCGAATGTCGCAAAGCTCGGCGCGCCCTTCCATGCCGTCTACACGGCAGAGCAGGCCAATGCCTATAAGCCGCGCTTCCAGGCCTTCGAATACATGTTCGACATGCTGGGCTGCGGCCCGGAAGATATCCTGCACTGCTCGTCTTCCTTCCGCTACGACCTCATGTCGGCGCATGATCTCGGCATCAAGAACAAGGTCTGGGTCAACCGCGGTCACGAGCCGGCCAATCCTTATTACGGCTATGTCGAAATCGCCGGCATTTCCGGTCTGCCCGGCGTCGTGGGGCTCTGAGAAAGGGCAACCAGATGAAGTATTCCTCTTATTGGCACGATACGGCTCCCCGCTTTGCGGGAGCTGCCGCCGGTCCCGTCGAGGGGCATTATGACGTCGTCGTCGTGGGCGGCGGCTTCACCGGGCTTGGCGCCGCCCGCCAGCTCGCCCTCGCCGGCGCGAAAGTCCTTGTTCTGGAGGCCGAGACCGTCGGCTTCGGCGCGTCCGGGCGCAATGGCGGCCATCTGAACAATGGTCTGGCGCATAGTTACATCGCGGCAAAGGCGGAATTGGGCAAGGAGCGGGCCATCGCGCTCTACCGTGCATTCGATGCTTCGATCGACACGCTCGAAGCGATCATCGCGGAAGAGGGGATCGACTGCAATTTCCGTCGCGCGGGCAAGCTGAAGCTTGCCTCAAAGCCGCAGCATTTCGAGGGGTTGGCGAGGAATTTCGAAGCGGTGCATGCCGAGGTCGATCCCGATACCGCGCTGCTGTCCGCCACCGATCTCAAGGATGAGATCGGTTCGCCGTTCCACGGCGCGATGCTCTCGAAGAAAAGCGCCATGATGCATATGGGCCGCTATGTCGTCGGATTGGCCGAGGCGGCCAGGCGACGCAGTGCTGTTATCGTGGAGGGCGCTGCCGTGACGGAGCGCAGCCAGGCCGGCGGCAGGCATGTGCTCAAGACAGCCAAGGGCACGGTGACCGCCGACCAGGTCATGATCGCGACCGGCGCCTATACGACAGCCAATTTCAGTTACTTCCGCCGCCGCATCATGGCGGTCGGCAGTTTCATCGTTGCGACCCGGCCCTTGACCGATGCGGAAATTGCCTCGGTAATGCCCGGCAATCGCACCTGCGTGAATACGATGAACATCGGCAACTACTGGCGTCTGTCACCGGATAACAGGCTGATCTTCGGAGGGCGAGCCCGCTTCTCGGCGACGTCGGATCAGCGCTCCGACGCCAGGAGCGGCGAGATTCTTCGCGAAAGCCTTGCCCGCATATTTCCCCAGCTCGCCGGGGTCGAGATCGATTATTGCTGGGGCGGTCTCGTCGACATCACCAAGGACCGCTATCCGCGCGCCGGCTATCATGACGGCATCTGGTACGCCATGGGCTATTCGGGCCATGGCGCGCAGCTTTCCACGCATCTCGGCATGACGATTGCCGATGCGATCCTGGGAAGGCCTGATCGCAACCCGCTCAAGGGGCTCGATTGGCCCGCCGTTCCCGGCCATTTCGGCAAGCCATGGTTCCTGCCCTTGGTCGGCCTGTATTACAAAACGCTCGACAGATTTCAGTGATATCAGCCGGCGGCGGGTTTTGGCGAAAGCGTCATCGCAAAAGAGGGTGGTCGCGCTTGCGCCAGCCGCTAGCGCATTTCGGCTTTTCTTCGAATCGCGAAAACGCCCTATCTTATTGTTTTTCTTCGTATTCCGGACGGAAAACCGCTGCGACCTTTTCCTGGAACTGCTCTAACTTAAATGTGGAATCGTTGGCCTGACATACAGGTTACTCCCGACGCAGTTCCATGGTTCAGAAAGCCAGCCTAGCCACTCTTGGCGCCCAACCCCCTGAAGATGAGCGCTATTATCCTCGCCGACTGAGCATCCCTATCGGGATGGGATGGAATCTGCCAAAGTACTCCCAGAAGCATCAAAACGTCGTCGGCATTTGCTCCGGGATCAATCACACCTGAGGCCTGACATGCGTCCATGAGGGAACGCACCGCCAAGACTATTTGCCGATAGGTCTCGCGTTCATCATACTCAGAAATGGCGCCCTGCAGAAGTTTTGCTACTCCGCGCTTCATCGCACTGGAAACTGCCAACTGGGCACACCATAGACGAAACGCCTCAAGCGGAGGGTGCTCATCCAGGAGTGTGGATGCAAGAGCCACAACGGCGCTGATCTCCTTGCGGTAGATGGCCAACGCCAGAGCTTCCCGCGTCGGGAAGTGGCGATAGAGTGTGCCTTGCCCAACTCCGGCTGCCTTGCTGATAGCGCTGAGTGGAGTTTCGGGATTGGCGGTTAAAGCCTCCCGCGCCACCTCAAGTATACGATCACGGTTGGCGCGGGCGTCTGCTCGCAATCCATCCTCTTCTCCAGCCATATCGCCTCTTGACTAAACGGACAATTGTCCGCTACGTAACGATAAGCGGACATTTGTCCGAATATAGCGTGTACGGAGATGGACATGCAATATGCTAAGCTCGGCCGGACGGGCCTCGATATTTCGCCTATCTGTATTGGCTGCATGGGGTTCGGAGAACCGTCCCGAGGCTACCCCTCTTGGTCACTCGACGAGGAGGCAAGTCGACGCCTCATTCGCCATGCACTTGAGGCGGGCATCAATTTCTTCGACACCGCCAATCTGTATTCAAATGGTTCCAGCGAGGAGATCCTCGGTCGGTCGCTGAAGGACTTTGCTCACCGTGAAAACGTTGTAATCGCCACCAAACTCAGCGCACCAATGCGCGACGGACCTAATAGTATAGGGCTATCGCGCAAGGCGATCATGACCGAGGTCGATATGAGCCTCAAGCGCCTGGGCACCGATTATATCGACCTCTACCAGATCCATCGTCGTGACAGGACTACCCCTTGGGAGGAAACGCTCGAGACCCTGAACGATGTCGTCAAGGCCGGCAAGGTCCGATACCTCGGTGCATCGTCTATGATGGCCTGGGAATTTGGCAAAGCGCTACACCTGCAGAAATCCAACGGTTGGGCCCGGTTCGTGTCCATACAGGATACCTACAATCTGCTTAACCGCGAAGAAGAGCGCGAGATGCATGCGCTTTGCATCGACGAAGGGGTACAGACCATTATCTATAGCCCTCTCAACCGTGGTCGACTGGCCAGACCGTGGGGAGAGACCACGCCAAGAGCGGAAATCGAAGCCGTCTACAATCTGGGTGCAGCCACTGCCGACAGCGACGAGCTGATTATCGACGTGGTGGGCGCCATTGCGGAGGAACGGGGCGTCGGGCGGTCAATGATTGCGCTTGCCTGGCTGCGTCGCAATCCTGTGGTGGCAGCTCCGATCGTTGGTGCGCTGAAAGCAAAACATATCGATGACGCTGTGGCCTCCCTGTCGATCAGCCTTACCGATGACGAGGCTGCAAGACTGGAGGCGCCATATACGCCGCGGCTCGACCATCAGGGAGTGTCAGACCCGGCCATCCTGCGGCGGGCCGCTGAAGCTGCTACAGGACACAGCATCAGCCGTCTCCCGGTCCGGGCATCGCTCGCCAACTGACGTCAGCTCTCAAGCGCGCCTTAGCCAAGATCGTACGTCTCCTTCCCACCAATCTTGGACATGTCCATATCAGTCTTGCAATAGCGGCTTAGGGCCATCAGCGGTCACGACTGAGAAATGTGGAACCGTAAAATTTTCGGCGATTCCACATTTACGCTGGTGGCTGGCGCGCTTGCGACCCCTTTCAGTCTGACAAGCGGCAGCTCAGGTAAGGCCACCGATGTGGAAGGCCTTTGTTTCCAGATATTCCTCGATGCCGAGCTGCGAACCTTCACGCCCGAGTCCTGATTGCTTTATGCCGCCAAACGGTGCGACCTCCGTGGAGATCAGTCCGGTATTGAGGCCGACCATGCCGAATTCGAGCGCTTCACCCACTCGCCATGCGCGCTTCAGGCTCTCCGTATAGAAATAGGCTGCAAGCCCATAGGGCGTGCCGTTGGCGATGGCGATCGCCTCGTCCTCCGTCTCGAAGCGGAAGAGCGGCGCGACCGGGCCGAAGGTCTCCTCGGCGGCGAGTTGCATGGCGGTGGTGGCCCCGGTCAGGACGATCGGTGCGGTATATTGCGGGCCGGTCGGCAGGTCCCGCTTGGCTGTGACGATCGTTGCGCCCTTCGAAAGCGCGTCGTCGACATGGCGATTGATCTTGGCGATCGCCGCTTCGTTGATCATCGGACCGATCGCAACACCGGCTTCGGTGCCCGGACCGACCTTCATGGCATCGACGCGGGCTGCGAGCTTCTTGGCGAAAGCATCGTAGACGCCGGCCTGGACCAGGATGCGATTGGCGCAGACGCAGGTCTGGCCGCCGTTGCGGAACTTGGAGACGATCGCTCCCTCGACGGCAAGGTCGAGATCCGCGTCATCGAAGACGATGAAGGGAGCATTGCCGCCGAGCTCGAGGGAAAGCCGCTTGATGCTGCTGGCTGCTCCGCGCATCAGCAGCGAGCCGACGGGCGTGGAACCGGTGAAGGAAATCTTGCGCACGGTCGGATTGGCAAGAATCTCGGCGCCGATCTCGGACGGCATGCCGGTGACGATATTGATGACACCGGCCGGAATGCCGGCCATTTCCGCAAGCACGCCGAGCGCCAGGGCCGAGTAGGGGGTGAATTCGGAAGGCTTCACCACGACCGTGCAACCGGCCGCGAGCGCCGGCGCAAGCTTGCGCGTGATCATCGCATTCGGGAAATTCCAGGGCGTGATGATGCCGCAGACGCCGACCGGCTCCTTCAGCACAAGAATGCGGCGGTCGGGCGTCGGGGAGGGAATGGTCTGTCCGCCGATGCGGCGCGCTTCTTCCGCGAACCACTTGACGAAGGAGGCGCCGTAGCGGATTTCGCCCCGGGCTTCGTCGAGAGGCTTGCCCTGTTCGATCGTCAGGATGAGCGCGAGATCGTCGATATGCTCGAGCATCAGATCGTGCCAGGCTTCCAGCTGCGCCGCGCGCTCGGCATGGGTGCGCTTCTTCCAGGGGGCATAGGCCGCCTCTGCGGCCTCGATCGCCGCCCGGGTCTCGTCACCGGCCATATCTGGCACGGTTCCGATGATGGCCTGCGTTGCCGGATCGACGACAGCAACAGTCTTGCCCGAGCGGGCCGGAAGCCAGTCGCCACCGATCAGCGCCTGCTCACGGAACAGGGATGGCATTTTCAGATTTTGCATGTTCGGATCCTTGATGAGACGTCAGATTGCGGCGAGCAGCGCGGCGGTGATCGCGTCGGTCCGGTCCTTGCCCGGAACCGTGCCGATACCGCTTGCGGTTGTCGCCTCGATCGCCGCCATGACGGCATTTGCCGCGTCCCGCTCGCCCAGATGTTCGAGCATCATGGCCCCGGACCACACCGTTGCGATCGGGTTGGCGATGCCGAGATGGGCAATATCGGGCGCCGACCCGTGCACAGGCTCGAACATCGACGGAGCGCTGCGCTCGGGATTGATATTGGCCGATGCCGCGAAACCGAGGCCGCCCTGGATTGCTGCGCCGAGATCCGTGAGGATGTCGCCGAAGAGGTTGGATGCGACGACCACGTCGAGGCTTTCCGGCGCCATCACCATACGTGCCGCCATGGCATCGATGTGGTAGCTCGTGACCTCGACATCGGGATAATCCTGCGCGAGCTGGCGGGTGATTTCGTCCCAGAAGACCATCGAATGCTTCTGGGCATTGGATTTCGTTACCGAGGCGAGCTTGCCGCGCCGGGCCCTTGCCTGCTCGAAGGCGAAACGCAGAATGCGCTCGACGCCTTTGCGGGTGAAGATCGACGTCTCGACCGCGACCTCATCGAGCGTGCCTTGATGAATGCGGCCGCCCGCGCCGGAATATTCTCCCTCGGTATTTTCACGGATGCAGAGAATGTCGAAGGCGGTAGCCTTGAGCGGCCCCTGGACGCCCGGCAGCAGGCGGTGCGGGCGAATATTAGCATATTGCACGAAGTTCTTGCGGATCGGCAGTAGCAGCCCGTGCAGGGATACCGCATCCGGCACTTCGGCCGGCCAGCCGACGGCTCCGAGCAGGATGGCATCGAAACCGCGCAGCGTTGCGATGCCATCGGAGGGCATCATGGCGCCGGTTTCCTTGTAGAAGGCGCAGGACCACGGAAATTCGGTGCCGTCGAGCGTAAAGCTACGGGTGCCGGCCGCCTTTTGCAGAACCGACCAGGCAGCGGCGGTCATGTCGCGACCGATGCCATCACCCGGTATCAAAGCGATCTTATGGGTTTTCATGTTCGCTGTCCTCAAAGACTGATCAAGACGCTCTTGCTCTTGCGATTGGCCTGAAATGCCTCACGGCCGAGATCCTTGCCGATACCGGATTGCTTGTAGCCGCCGGTCGGCAGGATGTGGTCACGTGAGCGGTTATAGCGATTGACCCAGACGGTGCCGGCTTGCAGACGGCGGGTCAGCCGGATGGCGCGCGAGAGGTCGCGGGTGAAGAGGCCCGCCGCGAGCCCGTAGCTCGGATGGTCGGCAAGCTGCAGGGCTTCCTCTTCGTCCTCGAATGTCTGGAGCGTCAGCACCGGGCCGAAGATCTCTTCGATGATGGCAGGAGAATTTTGATCGATGCCGACTATCAGAGTCGGGGCGTAGAAATAGCCTGGCGCGTCCATGCGCGTGCCGCCGGCAAGGCATTCCGCGCCGGCTTCGATAGTGGCGGAGACGATCGTATCGATGCGCTGTGTCTGCTTCTCCGAGATGATGGGGGAGTACCGGCTCGCCGCATCCCAGGTAGGACCGGGAGCGACGTCCTTCATCCGCTTCCGGATGGCGTCGATCAGCTGTGGCGCTATCTTCTTCTCGACGATCAGCCGCGATCCGGCGACGCAGGCCTGGCCGGCATTGCCGATAATACTGGCCGTAACCGCAGCCGCGGCCTTGTCGAGGTCCGCATCGGCAAAGACGATCTGGGGGCTCTTGCCGCCGAGTTCCAGCGTCATCGGCTTTACACCCGTGCGGGCGATGTTCTCCATGATGGCCGATCCAGCCCGGGTCGAGCCGGTAAAGCTGATCTTGGCGATCTCGGGATGGCCGGTGATCGCCTGGCCGGTCGTCATGCCATCACCCAGCACCACATTGATCAGACCGGCTGGAAGGCCGGCGCGAACGGCGAGTCGAGCCAAATAGATGGACGAAAACGGTGTCATTTCGGACGGCTTCAGGACGACGGCGTTTCCGGCGGCCAGCGCCGGGCCAAGTTTCCAGGCGGCCATGTTGATTGGAAAATTCCAGGGCGTGATGGCGCCCACCACCCCATAGGGTTCCGTCATGATCATGCCGATATTGCCGTCGTCGGTCGGCACGAGGTCGCTGCCTTCCTTGTCGGCGAATTCGGCAAAGAAGCGGATCTGCTCAGCCGAAATCGCGATATCGCCATCGACGAGCTGGCCCACGGGTCGCGTCGAAGCGACGGCCTCCAGCCTCGCCAGCGTTTCGGCTTCCTGTTCGATGAGATCGGCCCAGCGGTGGAGCACGTTCAGGCGCTCGCGCGGGCGGACGCCGCCCCAATTGCTTGCCTTCAATGCGGCCTTGGCCGTCTGCACAGCCTGGTCGACGACGGAGGCATCCGCGACCGGGCATTCGGCATAGGCCTTGCCATCCGACGGGCGGTGCATGGGAATGACACCGTTCGCGGCACTGAAATGCTCGCCGATAAAATGTCCGACGGGAAGCGAAAGACTGTCGGGATCGAAGCTCAGGTCCATAATGATACCTCCGGTCAATTTACCGAGATGCTATAGGATCGGCGAAGTAGCTTGATCCGATCGCGTCGATTACCGCGGCGGAAAAACCCGTTTTGAGGCGGTCCGGCAGCGTATTCTTCGGCAAGGCCGACGGCGCGGGTTGAAAGCCGCGCCGTGGCCTCAAGGGGTAACGGTCACGTAGATCTTGCGGACCGTTTCGATCGTCTTCCAGATGCCGACGAAGCCCGGCTTCATGACGAAGCTGTCGCCCGCTTTATAGACGACGGGTTCACCGCCGTCCGGGGTCAATTCGACGATGCCGGAGAGAATATGGCAGAATTCGAAGGTTTCGCCCTTGATCGAACGGCTGGTGCCGGGGGTCGCCTCCCATACGCCAGTGTGCACCGTCTCGTTGCGGGCGGTATCTTGTGCCCAGGTCTTGAGTTTCGGATCGCCCGAGATCAGCCGCTCCGGAGCGACAGCGTTTTCGCGCGGCGTGAAGGCGGGGTTGGGATCGATCGTCTTCAGGAGGGACATAGGGTTCCTTTCGAGGGTGAGGTCAATAACCGCGGCGGCGGTCGGCAAGGCCGAGCGGGTCCATGCCCGCCCGGATCCGCTTGATATTGTCGATGACGGCGCGCGCGGCGCTATGGGGCTGGGTGACGCTCGCGATATGCGGCGTCAGCAGGATGCGTTCGTGGTTCCAGAACGGATGTCCGGCGGGCAGCGGTTCGGGATCGGTGACATCGATCACGGCGCCGGCAAGCCGGCCACTATCGAGCGCGGCCAGGAGATCTTCCGACACGAGCTGCGGTCCGCGGCCGACATGCACAAGGCCCGCGCCCCGCGGCAGTTTCTCGAAGAGACCGGCGTTGAGAAAGCCACGTGTCTCGTCGGTCAGCGGTAGGAGGCAGATCAGGATGTCGGTCGTGGAAAGCATGGCCTGGAGCCCCGTTTCGCCGGCGAAACAGGCAACGCCTTCCAGTTCGCGTTGGCTGCGGCTCCAGCCGGAAAGCACAAAGCCGAACGGCTTCAGTCTTTCAAGCACGGCCTGTCCAAGGTTCCCGAGCCCCAGCACGCCGATGCGGCGTTCGGTTGCCTGAACCTGTGGCAAGGCATTCCAGACCTGACGGCGCTGCTGGCTGAGATAGGCCAGCAGATTGCGGTGGAGCGAAAGGACGCCAAGCGTCACATATTCCTGCATCATGCGGGTGATGCCGTCTTCGACCATCCGGACGATTTTTACGTGAGCGGGGATCTGTGCCGCGTCGAATTGATCGATGCCGGCGCCGATGGAAAACAGAACGTCGAGATTGCGGTAACGTGGCAAGTCGTCAGGAACCGTCCAGCTTATCAGATAGCGCACGGCGTCGGGATCGACCGACAGCGGATCCATGGAAAACGAGATATCCGGCAGCTCCCGGGCGAAGGCCTGCTGAAAGATATGGCCGCGGCGGGCATCCGAATTAAAAAGGAAGGTCATGGGCTGTTCATCCTTCGGTCTTGCGGCATCACGCGCGGCAACGGCGGCCGAGAGCCTCGATCATGGCCTGGCAGGCGGCGAGTTCGTCCATGAGGATGAATTCGTTCGGTTTGTGCGCACGCCCGATATCGCCCGGACCACAAATGATAGCTTCGAGGCCGGCGTGCTGATAGAGCCCTGCTTCGGTGCCGTAGCTGACGGCCGCCAGCGGCTCGATATCAGTCAGCTCGGTCAGCAGACCGGCAAGGGGGGCTGTCCGTGAAAGGGAGAGGGCGGGATAGGAGCTCAGCTCCTCCCATTGGACCTGAAATCCCCGATGTTCAAGCGCGGCAGCGGCCTCGCGCACCGGTAAGAGCAGTGCTTCCGGGTCCGCGCCGGAAATTGCCCGTGCTTCGACTTCGAGCGTGCAGAGTTCCGGAATGATGTTAAGGGCTTGGCCGCCGTGAATGGTGCCGACCGAGATAGATGAATAGGGCGGCTCGAACTCCGCTTCGAATGGTCCCTGGGCAAGAGAATGCGCGGTCGAAACGGCTGCCTGCAAGACCTCGGCGGCGGCATGAATGGCGTTGAGACCCTGGTCGGGCCGTGACGAATGACCGGAGCGTCCCTTCAGGATGATGCGGGCGGCGGACTTGCCCTTGTGTGCGAGGATGGCGCGCATGTTGCTGGGCTCTCCGACAATGACGCCGAGCGGCGTTTGGCAAAGCTCCGGCAGGCGTGCAATGAGATGCGGCACGCCGCGGCAGCCGGCTTCCTCGTCATAGGAAAAGGCAAAATGGATTGGCAGCAGGAGGGGGCTCGCCGCGAGCATCGGCGCAGCCGCCAGGGACGCGGCCAGAAAGCCCTTCATGTCGCTGGTGCCGCGGCCATACAGCCTTTCGCCATCGACCCGCAGCACGAAGGGATCGCTTACCCATCCCGCCTCGTTGGCCGGAACGACATCCATGTGACCTGAGAGGACATAACCCGGCTTGTCGCGAGGGCCGATCGTTGCAAATAGGTTCGACCGGTCGCCCTCCGGGCCGGGAGTAATATCGACCGTAGCGCCGAAGGACTTCAGGTAGGCGCCGATCCACTCCACGACGTCAGCATTCGGCGTTCCGACGACGGAATCGAAACCGACCAGTTTTGCCAGGATGTCCTGTACCTGCATTGGTGTTGCCAATCTCCGATTGCGCTCTAGACTTGCGCAGGTGACGTTTCGATCAAGGGAAAGGTTAAGCGTCCGCCAGAAGAATACCTGCCGAAAGCGTGGCTCATACGGTCAATTCTTGCGTCGGTATTTGCATACGCAGTGAAATGTTTTGCGCGGTCTCGGCTAAGGTCGCCAAAGCATGATGCCGGCTTGCGCGAACAAGCAGCCGGAAGACCGGATGGCGGCTGGACCACGAATGGATACAAAAGTACCCGAAAAACTGCATGTCGATGCATTCGAACTGCGTTTTGCCGACATAGCAGATGTCGCTCTGTCACAGCTTCAGGCTCTCTCGATCTCGGTCGGGTGGCCGCATCGATCGCAGGACTGGCAGCACCTGCGGGATGTCGGCCGCGGCTTCGTGGCGCTTGACGAAATCGGCAGGGTTTCCGGCTCGACCATGTGGTTTCCGCATGGAGAGAACTTCGCCACACTCGGCATGCTGATCACCGCGCCGCGCCTGCAGACGAATGGTACGGCCGAGTGGCTCGTCAAGCGGATGCTGGAGGAGTGCCATCAGAAGCGATTAAGGCTGAATGCGACAAGGGCGGCGCGCCGGATGTGCGCGACACTCGGGTTCATGCCGAAACAGACGGTCTTGCAATGTCAGGGGGAGGTTCTATCCGTGCCCGAAGTCGGCAATATCAAGCCGGGGCTTCGGCTGCGGCGGCTCGAACGCAGCGATCTGGATGTCGTTGCGGCCCTGGACGAGCCCGCTTTCGGTACGCTGCGCCACCACCATCTCAAGAGATTGTTTGAAAGCTCCATCTGCTACGGTCTTTATGAGGGCGAAAAGTTGATGGCTTATTCCATGCGCCGCCGCTTCGGCCGCGGTCATGTCGTCGGTCCCGTCGTTGCTTATTGCGAGGAAGATGCAATTTCCGTCGTTCATCCGCATGTCCTCGCGCATGTCGGCGGTTTTCTCCGGCTCGATACCCATTACGGTACCGGCTCATTCGCCGGTTTCGTCCAGCAAAGCGGCATGTCCGTCTTCGATACCGTGACAACAATGGTTTCTTCCGAAGCCGCCGCCTATGGCAGCCCGAACACAGGTTCTCCGATCGTATTTGCACTTGCGTCGCAGTCTTTCGGATAATTGCGAAGCGGTCTTCGCGCAATAAATCGCCGCTGGGTGAGCTGAAGCCGAACATGGACCTTGTTTCCACGTTGAACGGTTTGTATATTATGTTCAACATAGGAGACTGTCATGGCTACCCAAACCAATCCTGCCGCAGGGAGCGAAGCGGAGGTCGCCTTGACCCGCAACAAGCTCGTGCTTGAGCAAGCGAGGGCAATAGGCCTTCTCGGCGCAGCAAAAAATACTCGCTTGTCCGGGCGCGTTCCATCCGAGCTGGTCGAGGCGGCCAAGAAGCGAGCCCACGTGACTTCGGACACCGAGTTGTTGGAGCTGGCGCTGTCGCGGTTGGCGTTGGAGGATGATTTTGGCGCCCAGCTTGTTAGGCGCAAGGGCAGCATTCCATCGGATATCGATCTTGAGATTTGATCTTGGAGAAACCCTTCGATCACTCAAACCGCAGAAATACAAAGGAACGCTTGAGCGGCGATCCGATGGCGAACTGATTTGGGTCGATGACGAGCCGATTATAGGTGGACCATTGTTTCTCGACACCACCGTCTATCTCGATGTGCTGAAGGGGCAGTCGCCGGTTACGGTGGATACGCTCCTGACGTATCGGCTGTGTCACCACTCGTCTGTTTGTCTTTCTGAGCTGACCCACATCTTTGGCCGTCTGGATCCGAAGTATCCGTCAACGAAGACGGTGTTGAAAACGGTCCAGGCAACCATTGACGATATACCGGAGCACAGGCTTCATGCGCCGGACGCGGCTATCTGGGGGCAGGCAGGGGTCCTGGCTGGTTTGCTTTTTCGGATGAGTCATTTGCCAAAGGGTGAGGGCCACGAGCGTAGGTTCATCAACGACGCTTTGATTTTCCTACAGGCGCGGCAATTGGGGGCAAGTGTACTGACCGGAAACATTCGTGATTTCGATTTCCTTTCGCAGCTTGTTCCAGCCGGGCGCATCCTTCTCTACCGCTCTTAGGGACAAAGGCGGGTCGGAAGTGTCACAAATCATGACCGCAGTGCTCGCCGTGACGGGGCCGCTGGCGATCCCGAACGGCTTGCCGGCATCGATCCGGCTAGAGCGGTTCAGCTTTTCACGGAATCTCCGAACCGCTCTATCTCTTTGTTTCCGTCGCAATTCCGGACGGAAAACCGCTGCGCACTTTTCCTGGAATTGCTGTAGTTTCAGCGGGTGGAGAGAGCCGGCGGTGGCGGTGGCATGGTCGAGCCGGCGGCGAGTGAGCGTTGAACCATCACAGTATCGGCCCAGCGGCCGTAGCGATAGGCAACCGCCGGCAACAGGCCGACGCGGGCGAAGCCGAAGCGTTCGTGCAGTGCGAGCGAAGCGACGTTGTCTGCGTCGATATAGCCGATCATCTGCCGGAAGCCGGCCGCGGCGCAGGTGTCGATCAGCCCGCGCATGAGCAGGCTTCCGACGCCCTGGCCGACATGGTCGTGATGCACATAGATCGAATGCTTGACGGTGTAGCGGTAGGCCGGGCGTTTGCGGAACAGCACCACATACGCATAGCCGACGACCTTCTCGCCCTCGATCGCAACCACATGCGGGAAGCGGCGGTCCTTTAAATTCTTGCGCCGTTCCCGCAGATCGTCGGGTTGCGGCGTGTCGCTATCGTCCACTCCTGCCTCGACGCCGCGGTGAATATGGCGGCGATAGATCGCCAACATGGCATCGACGTCGCTCTCCCGGGACGGGCGAACGACGATTGCTTTATCCTGCTTCATGACCAATCCGAATTTTCCAGCCTATTCCGCGACGACGTAGGTATAGAGCCGGATTTTGCCGGATGCATCGATCTCGCGATAGAGCCCCTGGATCTCCACCTCGAAGCCGGGGAAGGTGTTGAAGCAGGTCTCGAACATCTTGAGATAGTCGATCATCGGCTTTGCTTGCTCCGTCAGGCGCTCGCCGGGCACGATGGTCGCGATCCCCGGCGGGTAGACGACGAACGGCGTCGTTGCGATGCGGCCGTCGATGGCGTCGATCGGCAGATAGTCGACATCGTTGCGCACCAGGCAGCGCGCGGCATCATGCGGCGACATGGCGATCGGCGGCAGGTGATCGGCGGAAAACTGCTTGGTCTGGAGCGCGCTGACATCGGCCTGACGGAAGAAATTGTGCATTTCCGCGCAGAGATCGCGCAGCCGCACGCCCGCATAACGGCCCGGGCGACGGCGATAGAATTCCGGAATTGCCTCCTCCAGCAAAGCATTGTCGTCATGGAGTTTCTTGAAGGCGACAAGACCGCTGATCAAGGTGCCGGCCTTGCTGGCCTCCACACCGGGAGTGAGGAGGAACAGCAGCGAATTGAGATCGTTCTTTTCCGCAACGATGCGGTTTTCGCGCAGATATTGCGCAACGACAGGCGCCGGTATGCCGTGCTCGGTATATTTGCCGCTCTTCCGGTCGAAGCCGGGGGTGAGCAGGGTGAGCTTATTCGGATCGGTCATGGCGAAGCCCGGTTCCATGCTGGAAAAGCCGTGCCATGCCGCGTCGGGCGTCAGGTGCCAGAAGGCGGGATTGGTGGCGAGCTGGTCGGTGGCGACACCCTCCCAAGGCACGTCATGCACCGCGCCGGGGCTCGACACATCCGGGATCGCCACCCGGTCCGGCACAAAGGGCTCGAAGAACCAGCGGCGCTCCGGGCGATGCTCCTTCTCCTCGAATTCGCGGCGTACGGCGCGGATCTTCTTGCGTAGCTCGATGCCGAGGCGGATCGTGTCGTCCCAAAGCACTTCGCCCGAGCGGCCCTTCATCATCTGCGCGCCGACATCGAGGGAGGCAAACAGCGGATAGAAGGGCGAGGTCGAGGCGTGCTGCATGAAGCTTTCGTTGAAGCGCCGGTGCTCCACGCGGCGCTTCTGGCCGGTAATATGCCGGTCCTTCATGTGGATCTGCGAGGCCTGCGAGAAGCTGGCGAGCTGTTTATGGGTCGATTGCGTGGCGATAATGCCCGGCGCGTCCGGGCCGAGATCGGAAAGGCCCATGGCAAACCGCCCGGCGTAGAGCGGGTGAAACTTCATGAAGCCCGCCCATGCCTCGTCGAAGAGGATGTAGTCGCACAAATGGCCGATGCGCTTGAGGATCATCTCGGCATTGTGGATGGTGCCGTCATAAGTGCACTGCTCCACGACCGCGACGCGGAACGGGCGCGGCTTCTTGGAGGCTTCGGGGTCCTTCACCAGCGGATGCGTGCGGATGCGTTCACGCAGCGCCTCCTCATCCATTTCGGCAAAATCCATGGGGCCGATCAGGCCATAGAGGTTCCGCCTGGTCGGCAGATAGACCGGAATACCGCCCGAGATCATCAGAGCGCCGTGATGGGCGGCCTTGTGGTTGTTGCGGTCGAACAGTACGAGATCGCCATCGGTGACGAGGGCTGACAGAGCGACCTTGTTGGAGGTGGAGGTGCCGTTCAGCACGAAATAGGTCTTTTCGGCACCGAAAATCTTGGCCGCTTCCTTCTGCGCGGCAAGCGCCGGTCCCTCATGGGTCAGAAGGTCGCCGAGGTCGAGCACGGAATTGTCGAGGTCATCGCGAAACACCGCTTCGCCGAGATGCTCCATGAAGACCCGGCCGATGGGGCTGCGGCTGTAGAAGATGCCGCCATTATGCCCGGGGCAGGTCCAGAGGTGGTTGCCCTCTTCGGCATAATCGACCAGCGCACCGAAAAACGGCGTCTTCAGCGTTTCGGCATATTGCTTGAGCCGGCTGATAAGGCTTTTCGCGATGAAGGCGGGCGTCTCTTCGGACAGGAAGACATAGCCGTCGATGAAATCGAGGACTTCGACCGGCACGTCCTCGAAGCGCTTGCGGCGGATCAGTAGGATAATGGGGAATTCGAGGCCCCGCCGGCGCATGAGATTGATGAGAGAGGCCGTCTTGCCTTCGAGCCCCTTCTTGCCCCAGTCGACCAGCATGCAGCCGATGGCGGCATCTGTCTGAACGGCGATCTCCGCATCTTCGAGATTGCGCGCGCGTACCACTTCAAAGCCTGAGCGTTCGATCTCCTCGACGATCTGATTGTAGCGGGCACCCTCCAGATCCTCATTGTCGAAGGTTGGCGTTGCGAACAGGAAGTTGAAACGTCTGAAATAATCCATCTGGGTACCCGCTTTTGATCTGGCACGAGGTGTCGACGTATTTCATGACATGGATGTGACAAAATATCGAATGCCCGAAACATGCAAACCCATTCAAGAAGGTCGATCACGCGAGGTCCGCTGCTGCGCTGACACGGAGCCATGCCGATCGGGAGGGCTCGACCTATGTGATCGATTTTATCGCCCACTCGCAGGCGTCAGCGCAGCCTTGCTGACGCCTGTTTCCGATACGATAACCGTCGAGATGCCCTCGGCGGGGACGCCTGAGCGCGAGACGACATGCCAGAAGACTTTGTAGACGCCTGCCGGCAGCGGTGCGCTGACCGGTGCCACCAGGTCACTCCCGGTTGCGTCCGTGCGAAGTGGTTCCGTCGCGATCATCTGTCCCGTTGGAGCCATGACCCGGATCGAGGAGCGTCCAAGATCAATGGGACGGGTAAAGGCCAGGGTAAAGTCCTGCCAGCTATGGGAAGACGGTTCGTCATAGGTCGATTCCAGCCTGGCTTGCGCCCCGTCGCCAAGGGCAATGATGGACAGAAAAGCCAATGAAATCAGCGAAACCTTGAGCATCGCGCGTCTCCTTACAGTCATATATGCAAGCAAGTCCGGAGGCTTCCTGCATTCCCCATCGAGCTGTGATTGAGCCAACATGTCAGCTTCGCGTGGGCTGCGGTATTATATGAAGGTCCAGGTCGGCAGAGGCTTTGGTCTGAGACGCTGATCAATCCGGCTTCGTCAGGCCGAGCATTTCGGAAACGCGGACGAGGTCGGCAAGCGACCGAACGTCCATCTTGCGCATGACATTGCCGCGATGAAGCTTGACCGTCACCTCGGTAATGCCAAGCTCGAAGGCGATCTGCTTGTTCATCAGCCCTCGCACGACCAGCTGCATGACCTCCTGCTCCCGCCGTGTCAGGCTGTCGAAGAGGGCGGTGGCAGCCTCATTGGCTGTCTTGCTCTTCCTGATTTCGGCGTCGCGAGCCAGCGCCACGTTGACGGCATCAAGCAGTTCGCTTTCGCCGAACGGCTTGGTCAGGAAATCGGAAGCGCCAGCCTTCATCGCTCTCACGCTCATCGGTATATCGCCGAAGCCGGTCATGAAGATGATCGGCATCTTGTTGCCTTTGGCGTTTAGGTGTGCCTGCAGGTCCAGACCGTTAAGGTCGGGCAGGCGGACATCAAGCAGGATACAGCCCGCCCCCGGCCTTGCGGCGGCGAGGAAGGCTGCTGTGCTTTCAAAGGCTATGGCTGCGATCGGGACCGATCGAAAGAGGTCGACCAGAGCGTCCCGCATCGAAACGTCGTCGTCCACGATGTAGACGATGGGTTGAAGGGAAGGGTTCTCAGGCTTTTGTGGCGCGACCATGAAGTCAGATTTTCCATTGCCCCGTCATCTGTCAAGAGCGGTGCGCGGGTCAGGCTCCCGCCGAACGAGCGATCGTCATCTGTACCCCTTATAGGCTGGTTTCAAGCCTCCCTATATCTTCGTATGGTGTCCGTCGGACCGTCAAAGCGCTATTGATAACGGCAGATCATCTCATCGATTGAAAGGCCTAGGGGGCGAACAATGGACTACGAGCTAACCTTGTCTGAAATCCTGACCGATCCGCTCATCCGTCTGGTCCTCGAGGCCTACGGGACGTCGATGAATGACTTCTCCAGCTTGCTGCATGAAGCCGCCGTGCGAATGAAGCCTCATTCAAAAGCCTCGCTCAGCAACAGCTCCGATCATGTGGGTGCCCGTTCGGCTTGGCCGAAAAGCTTGTAGATTCCAGGTGGCTGGCGCGTAGACCGAATAGACCAGGTCGCAATCGCGGCAATGATCGCGGAGGTGTCACTACCGCAGATGACAGCACCAATCCGGATGGCACGGCCGCGCGGTCCTAAGGTCGACCGCCGATCTCCCCTGTGATTCAAATGCCGGCCTGAAGCCATGGGGGCTTCATTGTCGCGCTTCGCCGGCCTGCAGCCGGGAAAATTCGGGGTGCAGTGGACCAAGAGGCATCGCGCCCGTGAAGGCGGTGACCGCCAAGCCGACGATCGCTGACCAGAAGGATAGGATGAAGAGGTCGCTGTAAGCGAGAACGTAGGCTTGGTTTCTGATCTGCGCAGCGATAGTGGAAAGGCTGTCCAGATGCCCTCGCGACGAGACGCCGAAGATCGGCTGGAGCTTCTGCACCAAGACATGCAGATGTTGGGACGTGGCCGTGATCGGATCATCCAGAATAGCGGAGTGATATTGCTCCCGGCGACGGAGCAAGGTGGTCATGACGCTGGTCGCAAACTCAACGCTGCCGAGCCTGATGACCTGTATGTAGGCCGAAGCCGCCGTCGATCGGGTCGGATCGGAATTGCCGATCAAGTAGACGACGGCCGCGAAGAAGGCGAAGGATTGTCCGGCCGTGTGGAGAAGGACGGTCGGGAAGAAATTCCATGGCGCCCAGTCGGGCGTCAGTCGCGACCCGAACTGGGAGCCGAATGCCATCAGCGACAAGCCGATCACGATGCACAGCCGCGCGTCGAACCTGCGCAGCAAAGCGATCGCCAGTGCGATGAACAGGAAGACCGGGATTACCGCGCCGGCAAGATAAAGTGTCGAGATTGCGATCGGGCGCAGGCCGATGACGGTCTGTAGAAATCCCGGGACTGCGATCGCGCTCCCCGCGCTTGAAAGCGAGAAGCACATGATGATCGCGTATCCCAGGCCGATATTGCGCGACAGGATGATGCTGGCATGCGCCCATGGATGCTGGACAACACTTTCATTGACGAGAAAGCCGATCGCCAGCACCGTCCCGCCGGCAATGAGGGCGATGATCGTTCCGGAATGAAACCAGTCCAGCCTGTTTCCCTGATCGAGGCCGACATAGAGCATCGTCATCGATGAGCCGAGCAAGAGCATTCCGCCCCAATCCGCATGTTCCAGGAGGCTGAAATTGATCTCTTCACGGGGTGCTGCAACGATCAGCAGGAGCGCGATCAGCGGGGCGACGATCACGTCTTGCCAGTACATCCATTGCCAGCCGAGATAATCGCCATAGAAGCCGACGAGCACGAAACCAAGGTTCTGTGAGAGCGGAACCCGCAAAGCATAGATCGCGATACCGATCAGCCAGTATTTTTTGTCGAGATTTCGGAAAATCACCATAATCGTCGCGGGGATGAAGACGCCAAGCAACAGCCCCCTGATGGCATGCAGCGCAAAAAGCAGCGCATTGTCGTGTGCAAGGGGAATGGCGAGCGACACGCAGGCATAGATCAGGGCAGTCGGAATCATGATTCGGCGAATGCCGAAAACGGTGGCGAGCCAGGCAACCCCGGAAGCGATCAGGATCTGCGGCGCGTTGGCTATGGTATTGAGCCAGGAAGCCTCATCGACGCTGAGAGCATAGGCACCGCGAAGATCCGGAAGTCCGACCACAAATACGCGCGTATCGAAACCGACGACGAAGGACGCCAGCAAAAGCGCCGCCACGATCAGATGGGGCCGGCCGGCGGTCGTGCCGCTGGTGACGGGGCCGAAGGAGCGGACTGTATTTTTCATCGGCCCGCTTCGCCCGACGTATCGACCGCAACGGTTGCGGACATGCCGGGCCGAAGTTTTTCGACCAGCGGCTGATCGGGATCGATCGCGATCTTGACCGGGAGCCTCTGCACCACTTTGGTATAGTTGCCGGTGGCATTGTCCGGTGGGAGCAGTGCAAAGACCGAGCCGCTCGCTGGCGAGAGATCGACGATCGTGCCGCGCAAGCTGTGCCCAGGAAAGGTGTCGATGGCGATCTCAACCCTGTCGCCCGACGCCATCCGTGACAGCTGCGTTTCCTTGAAGTTTGCCGTTATGTAGACGTTCGGAAGCGGCACCTCTGAAAGGATAGCGGTGCCGGCGCCCACAAAATCGCCCTGATGGACCAGCTTGCGGCCGACCATGCCGTCGAACGGAGCGTAGATCCTGGTATAGCCTTGGTTGATTTCAGCGGTTTCAAGGTTGCCGCGCGCGGCGTCCACTTGGGCACGCAATAGGGGTTCTTGGCCTTGAAGCACTTTGAGCTGTGCCTTTTGCTGTTCAATCGCGGCGGCGGTCGAGCGCACGGCGGCCTCGGCCTGCAAGTCGGCGGCTTGCGCCTGCTGCAGCATCTGCTGGGAGGTGGCGTCGCCGAGTTTGACCTGGCGCTGATATTCCTCGTCAGCCTGCGTGCGCTGTGCGACGGCGGAGGCATTCTGGGCGATGGCTGCCTCGATTGCCGCCGTCTGCAGGTCGATCTGGTTTGCGAGATTTGCAAGGGCGCCATTGGCCTGGTCGAGGTTCGCGGTTGCGATTACGACGGCGGCTGCGTAGCTCCGCGGATCGATTTCCGCGAGCAATTGCCCTTTCTTTACACGCTGATAATCTGCCACCGGCACGCTGCTGATCGTCCCGCTGATCTGGGCGCTCAGTGTCGATATGTCGGCGTTGACGAACGCGTCATCGGTTGATTGGCGAGCCGCGCCGGCGATCCAGGAATCCCAGTCCATCATGATGGAGGCGATGGCCGCCCCGACAATGATAACCGCCAGCAGTGGGATCGCGACACGCCGGATTGTCGCCAATGCTGGGGATGGTTCCTTTTTCGGCGGAGCGAAACTGCTACTCCCGGCGGTAGTCTGATTGGTCATTGTGAGTTCGGCCCATCCTGCTCAGCGGCGATGCAATTGTTCGCGAGCAGGGTAACAAGATGCGCGGGAGCTGCCCACTATACGGAGGCATAGGTTCGATGCGGTAGGAGGCATCGATCACTGACCGTGTGTTCGCGAACGCTGAGAGCGTAAAATTTCCCTTTCGGCTTTCCGGCAGTCCCGTCGAGACATATTTTGCGCATAGCCGATCTATACCTACGTCTAGTTGCGGCACTGGCTCCTAGCCTCGAATGTGATGCGAATACCCTGTCGGCGGCATCAGGTGAAACGAACACCATTTGCCGGGACAGACGGAACGGCTTTTCGGAAGGTCCATCCCTTCGAAAGTTTCGCGCGATGATCGCTGATCCGGGCGACCGTCAGATGGCCGCCCGGCGGCGATAGAAGCAAATTCATCACCTGAGGAGTGCATCATGACAATGAAAGCAGCAGATCTCATCACCGAAGTTCTCCACGCCGCCGGTGTTCGCCGGATCTACGGCGTGGTCGGGGACAGCCTGAATGGCCTGACAGAATCCCTCCGCGTGCGGAAGGACATCGAATGGATCCATACCCGGCATGAGGAGACGGCAGCCTTCGCCGCCGGCGCTGAAGCGCATCTTACCGGCGAGCTCGCTGTTTGCGCCGGCAGCTGTGGACCTGGCAATCTGCACCTGATCAACGGTCTCTTCGATTGCCACCGTTCCCGCGTGCCGGTCTTGGCAATTGCCGCTCAAATTCCCTCCGCCGAGATCGGCCGGGGTTATTTTCAGGAGACGCATCCGGATCAACTGTTTCGCGAATGCAGCCATTTTTGCGAGATCGTCACTCATCCCGAACAGCTTCCCGGCGTATTGGAATCCGCGATCCGGGCCGCAATCGGAAAACGTGGCGTTGCTGTGATCGTCATTCCCGGCGATGTCGCGCTCGCGGACTTCACCGGAAAGATCTCGCAGCCGGCTGCGTTCACGCTTCCTCAGCCGGTGACGACGCCTCAATCGAGTGAAATCGCGCGCTTCGCGGCCATGCTCAACGGCGGCTCCCGTATCACGCTGCTATGCGGGCGAGGATGCCAGGGTGCACATGACCAGCTTCTGCAGCTTGCGGAACGACTGAAAGCTCCGATCGTGCACGCCCTTGGCGGCAAAGAACATGTGGAATGGGATAATCCCTTCGATGTGGGCATGACGGGCCTGATCGGCTTTTCGTCCGGATATGAGGCGATCCGCGACTGCGATACCCTCGTCATGCTGGGGACCGATTTCCCATACCGGCAGTTTTATCCGGCGGATGCAAAGGTGGTGCAGGTCGATGTGCGGCCGGAAAACCTCGGACGGCGCGTCGCCCTCGATCTCGCATTAATTGGCGACGTCAAATCCACGATCGAAGCGGTTCTGCCGCTTGTCGAGGAGCATACGGAACGCGCTCATCTTGACCTGAGCAAAGAGCGCTACGCAAAGGCCCGCGCCGGCCTGGATGATCTTGCAACCGGCAAGGCGGGCAGAAAGATCCATCCGCAATATCTGGCGAAGCTCGTCAGCGATCATGCGACCGACGATGCGGTCTTCACCTTTGATGTCGGAACGCCAACCATATGGGCGGCTCGCTATCTGAAGATGAACGGAAAGCGGCGGATGATCGGCTCCCTGGCGCATGGGTCGATGGCCAATGCCATGCCGCAGGCCATCGGGGCGCAATCGGCCTATGCCGGGAGGCAGGTCATCAGCCTCTCCGGGGATGGCGGCTTCTCAATGCTGATGGGGGATTTCCTGACGCTTGTGCAGCAAGATCTGCCGGTCAAGGTTATCATCTTCAACAATTCCGTGCTCGGCTTCGTTGCGATGGAAATGAAGGCCTCCGGCTTTCTGGAAACCGGCACTGAGCTTAAAAATCCGGACTTCGCAGCCTTTGCCCGGTCGGTCGGTGTGCATGCAAAGCGAGTGGAGGATCCCTCCGAGCTGGAGGCAGCCGTCAAGGAGATCCTGGCGCATCCCGGACCAGCCCTGCTCGATGTGGTGACCAACACGCAGGAACTGGCGATGCCGCCGCAGATCCAGGCGGCACAGGTCAAGGGTTTCGGTCTATGGGCACTGCGCACGGTGATGAATGGCCGTGGAGACGAGTTGTTGGATCTGACGGTGTCGAATTTTCTCGCTCGGTGATCCTGGCAAGAAGTCCGATTTCGAGACCGGGATCCGCAAGATTTCCCAAACGGGCCTCGCGCCAATGGCGCGGGACCGATTGCCATCATTAGAGCATGATGCCGGAGTGAAGGCGGTTTCGCACGACATCATGCTTTGCCTATTTGATTCTGACGCCGGACCGTGGATCTGACGTGGAGGAGATCCGCGGCTTAGGGAAGACATTGCGCGGCCAGCTTGCAAGGCTCAGCCGATGCGGGATGCGATCTCGCGGATGATCAAGGGCAGCGGAAGGGCCCAGCCACCGTCTCTCTCGATGAATGTATTCACGTTGCCATCGGCGATTTCGGCGTTCGAGCACGGAAGCAGCAGTGTCGTTCGTCCACGACGCAAGTGATGGCGCGCCAACGACGACACAAGATGGACCATCAGTTCCGGAGGCTGGTCGAGTGTTGCACCCGTCACGGACTGTAAACCCTTCCAGGCTGAAGCCCTGGAGCCGGAGCCAAGGAGTTGTGGCCTCGCCGTCGAGGAAAACGCGATCGAAAAGCCGCTCTCCCATCCCGAAGCGAACGCCTCGATGACCTTCGTCTTGTCGAGCTGCAATTGCTTCCGATAGGTTTGAGCGATCAGATGGAAGCATTGTCCCCATTCGACCGCATCGAACCGATCCGAGAGCTCGTTGTAGATCATCGGTAGCGCCAATCTTCCTGCATCGAACAGTTCGCGATCGTCCAGGCTGCAAAGCCTCGAATAGGAGTTCAGACTGAAAAAGAGCGGACCTATCTTGGCCGAGGGCGGGTGGAGCTCAGCCGGTACCCAGCCTGACCTATCGTTCCCAGCGATGTTTGCTTGTTCCATTTGTCTGTCTCGCCCAGCCTATTGATGTACCGGCGCAAGCCTAATCGCCGTGGACGGCTGGCGATATCATACGAAGGTGTAGAGCAAATTTTGCAGAGTAGGTCGGGTTCGTTGACGCACGCGGCGCCGTGGGATTTCGGCTGGCACTCCCGCTGCGCAGCCTGACGAGGCTTTGGCGAAATTCTGCAACGAGCACGGACCTATACGATCCGATCGCACTCCTACACCAAGGTATGATTTTGCCACCAATGGATGACGGCTACGGTTCCGGCAGCTCAAACATCACGCCCACGGTTCGGGCAAGGGAGGCTGCAGGATGTACGAAGATTCCACCAACAGTTCTTCGCAAGCGCACAGCCGCAAAGTGCATCTCGTTAAAACCCAGCTCCTTGCGTTCTTGATCAGGCCCGCCAGGTCGGGGGCCTATATCGGCATCGGCAACGTTCTGATCGGCGTGCTGCTGCTTGCCGGTCTCATCCATCTCGGCGGCGGCGCCTGGTTCACGCTCGGCAATCTGATCGGTGGCGCCGTCTTCATGATGCTCGCTTACCCGGTGCCGTTCCAAAGCAGTGGCCATGTTTCGTTCACGCCGGTCGCCATTCCGGTCAGGGCCTGCGTAAAGGCCGGCCGCAGCAGCCGGTAAACCCCATCCGATTTCAAATCAGCAAGAAAGGAATGATCATGAACAGCCTAACACGACGTCACATGCTTGCACTGGGTGCCGTGAGCGGCGCGACGCTGGCCGTGACCACTGCAAATGCCGCTACGTTCGGCAATCCCGACCGCCCGCCGGAAGGCGCGGTCAACGCCAATCCCGGCAGCCTTACCGATCCGGGGCCGAAAAACCCGGCGCTCAATGAGCAGTTCCCGTCTTTCCAGAACCCACCGGCAACCGATGTCGGCGACATGCAGCTATTCTGGGCCTCCTTCAACAACGCGCCGAAGCGCGTCCAGAACGGCGGATGGGCGCGACAGGTGACGAAAGCCGACTTTGCCATTTCCGATGCGGTGTCGGGCGTCAACATGCGCCTCAGCGCAGGCGGCATCCGCGAGATGCATTGGCATCGCGCCGCCGAATGGGCGATCATGACCAATGGTCGCTGCCGTATCACCGTGCTCGATGCGAAGGGCCGCGCGTATGTTCAGGATGTCGGCGCCGGCGATCTCTGGTATTTCCCGGCAGGCTTTCCGCATTCGCTGCAGGGCCTCGGTCCCGAAGGCTGCGAATTCGTGATCGTTTTCGACGAGGGCGACCAGTCCGAATACGGTACGCTGCTTCTGACCGACTGGCTGGCGCACACGCAACCCGAGTTGCTTTCCAGAAATTTCGGCATGCCGCAGGATGCTTTCAAGTCGATCCCGCTGAACGATCTATGGATCTTCCAGGGAACGGAGCCCGGCCCGCTGTCGGCCGACCAGGCAGCGGTCGCTGCCGCCGGCCAGCCCGACTATCCCTTTACTTTTCGCCTGACGGCATCCCCACCCGTCAAGCAAAATCCCTCGGGTACCCTGCAGCTTGCCGACAGCAGCACCTTTACCGTGTCGAAGACGATCGCAGCGGCGATCGAGACGATCAAGCCCGGCGCGGTCAGGGAAATGCACTGGCATCCGAACGCCGACGAATGGCAATATTGGATCAAGGGCGAGGGTCGCATGACGGTCTTCGATGCCGGGCCGCGGAGTCAGACGGCCGATTTCCGGGCCGGCGATATCGGCTACGTGAAAAAGAGCCAGGGCCATGTCATCGAGAATACCGGCAAGACCGATCTGCAGTTCGTCGCCGTCTTCAAGGTGCCGGAATATCAGGAGGTAGGGCTCTCCTCCTGGCTTTCGCATACGCCGCCGGCGCTGGTCGCCCAGCATCTGAACATGAGCCTGACCGACATCGCGAAAATTCCGAGCAATCAGCCAGGAATCATGCCGGAGTGATCGTCTGATCTGACCTGCGCCTTCGTAGGGCCGCAACCCGGTCTCTGGCGGGCTGTATCCCGATGCTTTCCATGGAACGCCGCCCTAACAGGCCCGATCACCAGCGTCCTGCTGCCGGTCGGGCCTGGTTCAATAGCCAGGCCAGATATCACCCTCGACAAAACGATATATCAGCCAACACCTAAGTATAGTTACGCTTCACTCTCTCAAGAGGTAGCTTTCTCTTCGTTACCTCGATCGCCGCCCCTCGACGAGGTCGGTGGTGCCCAAGCACTACCAGGTCCAAGCAATCCCTCCCCTTGGACCCCATTGCGGATACCGCGATCCGCAGCAGGCCGCCTTTCTCCGCCGGAAAGGCGGCCTTTCCTTTAGGGTTCATAAATTCGCCAGGTCCAGTTTGACTAGCTCCAGCATAACGTACCGGATTGACTAGACCATTGTATAGGTCCGGCGCAAATCGAGAGCGGGTATTCTTGGTCACGGGAAATGAGATTGATTGATGGCGAAGGTTGCGGAATTGACATTAGGAAGACAAGAGGCCGGTCGGCATGCTCTCCTTTTTGGCGGTGCGGCTATCGTCATTGCCGGAGCGATATTCGCCGTCGATACCCTGACGGAGATCGAGGGCGCGATCGCCGTCCTTTACGTTATCGCTTTGCTCCTCGCCGCCGAATGCCTCAACCGCGTCGGCCTGGTGATCCTGAATTTTATCTTCATCGGCCTTTCGCTGATGTCGTTCTTTCTGACCCATGGCCCGGATCCCGACTTCCAGACATTCTTGCGCCTGAGTGTCGCGCTGGCAGCGCTTTGCGTCACCACAGCGCTTCTCCTGCGCGCCGATCAGGCCCGCACGGAACTGCTTCGGACAAATGTGGCATTGCGGGAAAGCGAGGCGCGCTACCGCTCGATCTTCGATCGCGCTCGCGTTGCCCTTTGGGAGCGAGACTACTCGAAGCTGCGCGACCATCTGGTGGACCTGAAATCGCGCGGTGTGCATGATATCAAGTCATACGCGCAGTCTCACCCGGGGATCATCCCCGAATGCATCGATATGATCGAGATCGTTGCCGCCAACGAAGCGGCAATCGAGCTTCTGGGACCGTCCGCAAGTCAGTCGCCGGGTGCGATGAGCAGCATTATCCCTGCAGGCAGCGAGAAGTTCCTATCCATTTTGCAGGCGATCATGGATGGCGCCACCTACTTCGAGAGCAACGCGGAGGTGGTAGCCGAAGACGGAGAGCACAGAATGGTCCTCCTGGGTATCAGTTTCCCGGCAGACCCCAAGGCCTTCAACCGTGTGGTCGTCAGCATGGTCGACGTCACGCAGCGTGAAGAAGCGCGCAAGGCGCTGGCAGAGGCGCAGTCGGAGTTGAGCCGCGCGTCGAAGGCGGCGACGGTCGGAGTGCTCTCCGCATCGCTCGCGCATGATCTTAACCAGCCACTTGGGGCGATCGGCGTCAACTCTCAGACCCTTATTCGGTGGCTCGACCGGGATCCGCCGGATCTCGACGCGGCGAAGCGATCTGCCGAGCGCATCTTGCGCGATAGCCGCAGGGCCAGTGACATTGTCAAGAATACCCGCTCGATACTATCGGCGGCGCCAAAGCAAATCGAGACGATCGAGCTCGGCGCTCTCGTCAACGATACTCTGGTGTTGATGGAGGATGATCTCCGTCGTGAGCGCACTGCCGTCGAAGTCGTTCAGAAAAGTGATCTTCCGACGATTTCCGCCGTCAGAATAGAGATGCAGCAGGTTCTTATCAATTTGATCTCCAATGCCGCCCAGGCGATCGACGCCGCGGCCGCGAAACAACGGCTGGTCACGATTGTTCTGGATGCTCCCGTGGATGGCGAACATATTTCGATCGCGGTTCGTGACACAGGAAACGGACTGGGATCGGAAGTCAAAGAGAAGATATTCACGCCCTTCTTCACGACCAAGGCAAACGGCATGGGGATGGGGCTGTCGATTTGCAGAAGCACGATTGAAGCACGAGGGGGTTCACTCGAAGGGAGCAATCATCCCGATGGGGGAGCGCTGTTTGAAATTCGATTGCCGAAGGAGACGGCCGATGCTTGAGATGAGGACCAAAAAGAAAAACTGCGAAGATCCGATCATCTACATTGTCGATGACGATATTTCGATGCGGGAATCTCTGGTCGATTTATTCAAATCGATGCAGATCGAAGCCCAGGCTTTCGCCAGTCCGGATGAGTTCTTGACGCGGGCCGAGCTTGAGCGGCCTGGCTGCATTGTGCTCGACGTCAGGCTCCCCGGCGTTAACGGCCTTGATTTCCAAGTGCATCTCGAGCGGCTGGGTAGTCTTCTTCCCATCGTTTTCATGACCGGTTTCGGGGATATCTCGATGAGTGTTCGGGCGATGAAGGCCGGCGCCGTTGATTTTCTGGCAAAACCGTTTCGTGATCAGGATATCCTCGACGCAGTGCTCGCCGCCGTCGAACGCGACAGCGTTCGCCGGCAAGAGGTGCGACGCCACCAGGAGGTTATATCCCGCTTTGACACCCTGACGGTTAGGGAGCGGGAAGTGATGGAGGCCGTCGTCGAAGGTCTCATGAACAAGCAGATCGCCTTCAGGCTCGGAATCAGCGAAATCACGGTGAAACTCCACCGCGGCAATGTCATGCGCAAGATGCAGGTAAAATCTGTCGCCGATCTGGTTCGCGCGAAGGAGAACGCCAATGAGCATCTTGCGCGCAATTCGCAACCTTTAACAATGCGCGTGGCTTGAGCCCGATGCACGGCAAATGAAAGTCGGAATACTGTGTCTCAATCGTCTTTAATCGCCATCGTCGATGATGATCTGGCAATCCGGGAAGCGCTCGATGACCTAGTTAAGTCCCTGGGCCACCAGAGCCTGTTGTTCACCTCGGCCGAGGAGTTCCTCGATTTCCAGCCCCGGTCCTCGATCGACTGTATGGTTGTCGACGTGAAGATGGGAGGCGTCAGCGGCATCGAACTTCAAAGCCGGCTGAACCAGGAAGCGGACCGCCCGCCGATGATTTTCATGACCTCCTATCATGACGAGCGCATGCGCGCGACCGCGCTCGATGGTGGTGCGCTTGCATTCCTCGGCAAGCCGGTTGACCTGGCCAAGCTCATCCGTTGTATCGAGGGCGCGCTGCAACATTAGAGCATATGCCGAAAAGTGTGAGGGGATTTCGGACGACATCATGTTCTAGTTCTTTGATTCTAGAGTGGATTCAGATTTTAGGTCGAACAGACCTAAGATCATCCGGCTCTAGCGCATTTTCGCTTTTCCTCGAATCACGCCCGCAAGCAGAGCGCCCGTCTCGGTTTCCGCGACGCCAAGATCGCGAACGCTGCTCATGTGATTGCCGCCGACGATCGCCCGCTTGACGACGCCGAGTCCCTGTTGCTCCATCACGGCGGCAATTTCGTCTGCCTGTTTGTGGAAAGGCGGCGTCTCGTCGGTACCGACGGCGATAACCACCTGGCAGTTCTCGTCGTAGGTATGGGCGAGCGGCGAGAACGAGGCGACTTCGAGGTCGGTGATGCCGATTTCACGATCGAGGAATGAGGTTTGCAACGGTTTGAGGTCATAGATGCCGCCGAGAAGCAATGCCGATGCAATTTTCGATCCCGCGGCCTCCCGGTGAAACAGGAAGCTTGCCAGATGGGCGCCGGCGGAATGACCGCTGACGGACAGACAAGCCGGATTGCCGCCGTGGGATTCTATGCGTTCCAGCACCCATCTCTTTGCGCGGCGAATCTGTTGAACGAGCACATTCATCCGGACGCCCGGCATCAACGCGTAGTCGACAATGACGGCGATTGCCCCGGCGCCGGTAATGGTATCGGCGACATAGGAGTAATCCTTCTTGGAAAACATCCGCCAGTAGCCGCCATGGATGAAGAGGTGGACGGGCAGGTTCTGCCGGTTGCCCTCCGGGAAGAAGATGTCGAGGGTTTCGCTGGCGGTTTCTCCGTAAGGCACGTCCGGCACCATCGGCAGGGTTGCCCGCGTCCTGACGCTCGCTTGGGCGATGTCTTCCACGATCGTGTCGAATTCCGCGACATGGCCACGGATGCGGAACGGGTCGGTCTCCAAGATTCGCTCCTCCGGTTCAGAAGCTGGTTGCGATATATTTGGCTTCCATGAATTCAGCGATTCCGTGGTGTTGACCTCCTTCACGCCCAAGCCCGCTCTGCTTCACGCCGCCGAAGGGTGCCGCCGGATCGGAAACCAGTCCCCTGTTCACGGCGATCATTCCCGCTTCGATCCCCGAGGCGACGCGCAGCCCGCGGGCAAGATCACCGGTATAGACGTAGGCTGCAAGACCGTATTCTGTATCGTTGGCATGGTTTACGGCCTCTTCTTCGGCTTCAAAACGATAAAGGGGCGCGACAGGTCCGAAGATTTCCTCATGGGCCATTTCGGAGCCGGCCGGAACATCGGCAAGAACGGTCGGCGGATAGAAGAAGCCGGCATCCGCGGGTTTTTCGCCGCCACAGAGGACGCGGGCGCCCTTCGCCTTGGAATCCTCGACGAGGCGGTCGATCTTCTCGACGGCCTTACGCGTAATCATCGGGCCACATTCGGTCTGCGCATCGACGCCCGCTCCAACCTTCAGCGCCTTCATCCTCTTCGTGAGGCCTTCCGCGAAAGCGTCATAAATTCCCGATTGGACATAGAACCGGTTCGCGGCGGTGCAGGCTTCGCCGGCATTGCGCATCTTGGCGATCATGGCGCCATCCAGCGCCGCCTCGAGGTCGGCATCATCGAACACGAGGAAAGGAGCGTTGCCACCCAATTCCATCGAGCAGGAAACGACGTGTTTGGCCGCCTCCGCCAGCAGAAGGCGGCCGACGCCGGTGGATCCGGTAAACGACAGCTTCCTGACGCGAGGATCCGCCAAGACCTCCGAGGTTACGGGTCCGGGCGTGCTTGTGGTCAGCACGTTGACGACGCCGGCCGGTACGCCGGCTTCCTCGTAGAGCGCGGCGAGAGCATAGGCCGTCAGGGGCGTCTCGCTGGCGGGCTTCAAAATCACGGTGCATCCGGCAGCCAGAGCGGGGGCGATCTTGCGGGTTGCCATGGCGGCGGGGAAATTCCAGGGCGTGATCAGCAGGCAGATGCCGATCGGCTGATAGTCGACGATAATCCTGTTGGTTCCGGACGGCGCGATACCAAATTCGCCGGTTATGCGAACGGCCTCCTCCGCATTCCACCGGAAAAATTCGGCCGCATAGGCGACTTCGCTGCGCGCGTCGCGCAAGGCCTTGCCGTTTTCCATCGAAATCAGGGTTGCCAGACGTTCAGAGCGTTCGATCATCAGTTCGAAGCAACGACGCAGGATCTCCGATCGCTTGCGCGGCGGCGTCGCACGCCACGCCGGGGCCGCCGCGGCCGCCGCCTCGATGCTTGCCCGCGCATCCTCGATGGTGGCATCGGGAACCGTTGTGAGCATAGTCCCCGTCGAGGGATCGAATACTTCGATCATCTGCCCGCTCGAAGACGGGCGCCAGCCGCCGTCGATATAGAGGCCGAGGGCGGCCGCCCGAACGTCTGACAGTTGATGATCGGCCTGGGGCGTTTGCGGGGCAATGGTCATGTGGTTCTCCCGATGATTAGTTGGCGGAAGCGGCGAGGTCGCCGTTGTAAGCTGCGCGCACAAGACGCTTCATGGCGTCGAGATCGAAGGGTCTCGGATTGTTCTTGATCAGCCTATCGATGCCGAGGGCCTGTTCGGCGGTCCAGTCAAGCTTGTCGGCGGAAAGCCCGAGATCGGCAAGCGTTGGGGTAATGCCGATCGACGCGAAAAGTCTGCGGATCTCTTCGATCGCGGCCTCGGCCATTTCATCCGTGCTTCGTGTCGAGCTATCGATGCCGAGGGCTGCTCCAATCTCGGCCATCTCCACGGCGGAGACCGAGCGGTTGTAGTTCATCACGTAAGGCATCATGGTCGCAACACCGAGCCCATGTGCCGTGTGGGTGAGGGCGCCTGCGGGATATTGAATGGCGTGAGCGGCGGCTGTACCGGCCGTCCCGAAAGCGCAGCCGGCCGCCAGTGCTCCCATCATCACGTCAGACCGCGCATCCTCGTCTGAGCCGTCGGTGCAGGCCTTCTCCAGGCTGCGCCCAAGAAGCCTGATGGCAAGCAGCGCGAAATGATCCGTCAGCGCGCTCTTGCCGATGAAGACGTGCCTTTGTGCCAGAAGAGGATCGCTGCCGCGCCGTGCCGCCGTGAATGCCTCAATGGCATGCGTCAGGGCGTCGGCACCGGCGACCGCCGTCAATCCGGGCGGGCAGGACATCGTCAGTTCCGGATCGCAGATCGCCACCGTGGCGATAAGATACGGGCTGGAAATCCCGATCTTGAGGGTCCGGTCGGGATCGGTGATCACCGCGACGGGCGTCACCTCCGAACCCGTGCCGGCCGTGGTCGGCACGGCTATCAAGGGGAGGGTAGGACCTGGAACCTTGTATTCTCCATAATAGTCCTGCAGCTGGCCTCCGTGGCTCAGAAGCAGGGCCGCGCATTTCGCCATATCCAGGCAGCTTCCACCGCCGATGCCGATCACCATCTCCGGATGGAAGCTGCGTGCGTCCTCGATGCATAGCGCGACCGTGTCGCGGGGAACGTCAGGCTGCACGTGGTCGTAAATCAACGCCTCGACCGATGCTTCTTCGAGAGCCTTGACGATTTCGGCGAAGACATCCGTTGCGGCGAACCGTTCGTCGGTGCAGATCAGCGCGCGTTTTCCCAATCTGGCGGCGACGCTCGCCAAGGCATGTCGCTGTCCTTTGCCAAATAGAATTTCCTGGGGCAGCCGAATAGCGGCAAAGAGGGTCATTGTCCGTGTCCTTTGACAATCGGTTTGCTGGATAGGGATAGAGCGTGCAATTCGCCCCAAAGCCTGGGCGGCATGTCGAATCCCTCGGCGAGGGCATGCCGGCGAGGAGTCGAAGCACCTTCTTCAGCCTGTTTGAAAGCACAGACAGCAACGTGATGCAGCAATTCGGGTCGGGTGCCGATGTCGATCGGCACCGCGTCCTTGCTGAATGGGGTCTCCGCTTGCAACGCTCTTTCTCTCGTAACCCTCATTCGCCACCAATATTAAATCCTATAGGATATTAGATTGCATATCGTCGAGCATCGTGTTAGCGATTGTTCGTGTCAAGAGGCAAAAACATGCAGAGCAGAAATCAGACGATGCCCAACGAAGTTCTCGATACGAGCGGTTTCATCCAGCGAGCCAACAGCTTGGCCGGCAGTGTGTATGAGGCGATTTTCGCGCAGTTGATGTCGCTGAAGATCGCGCCCGGCTCGCGGATCACGGTCGACAATCTGGTGCGTGAGCTGAATGTCTCGCAGACTCCGATCCGCGAGGCGCTCGGTCGGCTCGAAGGCGAGGGTCTTGTCGTCAAGACCCATCTCATCGGCTACAGCGCCGCACCGCAGATCAGCCGCCGCCGCTTCGACGAACTTTATCAGCTTCGGCTGCTTCTCGAGCCAGACAGCGCCGCGAGAGCGGCGATCGCCATGGATGAAGCTAAGCTTGCCGTCCTTAGAGAGGCGGCGGGCGTGATGGGGCGCCGTGAGGGCAGTGATGAACGTCTGCGCTATTCGACTTTCGCGCGGCAAGACGCTGTGTTCCATGACAGGATTCTGGAATTTGCCGGCAATGAGCTGATCCGCGAGACGCTCAATCATCAGCACACCCACTTCCACATCTTCCGCCTGATGTTCCATTCACGCGTGACTGAGGAAGCGCTGGACGAACACGAAGCCCTGCTGGCCGCGTTTGCCGCCGGTGACGCGTCGGCAGCCGAAAAGGCGATGCGGGTCCATCTCGAGCATTCGCGGGACCGGCTTCTGCCGGCCTTCGATTGAGGGTCGGTCGATGTCCAACGTCATGAGCATCGAGAGAGCAGGGAGGTCGGACGTGACGCAAGTCGACGACAAGATCGAACGCCCCGTCTTGCGCGCGGAAGGTCTCTCGAAACAATATGGTGCCGTGACTGTACTGTCGGAGGTGACGCTTGATATCCTTCCCGGCGAGATCCACGCGATCATCGGGGAGAACGGCGCCGGCAAGTCGACGTTCATGCGCCTCCTGTCGGGCTATGCCGAGCCGACGGAGGGAGCGCTTTCGATCGCCGGCAGGCAGATCCGGTTCAGCAGGCCGGAGCAGGCTCAGGCTGCCGGGATCGTGCTGGTCCACCAGGAAATCCTGCTCGCTGAGGCGCTGACGGTTGCCGAGAACCTTTTTCTTGGTCGGGAGCTGATGCATGGCGGTGTAGTCGACGATCGCACCATGCGGCGTCTGGCTGCAGAGAAGCTCGCGGAGCTCGGCTGCCTCGTGTCGCCAAATGCGCTGGTGCGCAACATCTCGCTTGCCGATCGCCAGCTCGTCCAGATCGCTCGCGCCCTGCTTGACGACTACAAGCTCGTCATCTTCGATGAGCCGACCGCCGTCCTTACCGGCGAAGAGGTCGAAAGACTGCTGGCCATTATCCTGCAGTTGAAGGAGCTTGGTGCCGCCATCCTCTACATCAGCCACCGCCTGGACGAGGTGCAGCGGCTTGCCGACAAGGTCACGGTGCTGCGCGACGGAAAAATGATCGGGACCTATCCCGGCCGGACTCTCAGCCAGATGGATATGGCCCGCCTCATGGTCGGTCGCGAGCTTGCGGCGCTCTATCCGGAAAAGACGGTCGCGGGCCTAGCCGAACCGATGCTGACGGTTCGCAATCTGTCGGTTCCGGGGTTCGTCAAGGACGTCTCGTTTCAGGCACGCAAGTCGGAGATCCTCGGTTTCGCCGGGATGATCGGCGCCGGCCGCACGGAACTGTTTGAAGGAATCATGGGACTTCGTCCGGCCACGGGTATGGTCGAGCTCGAGGGCAGACCCATCAACATCCGTTCACCACGCGCCGCGATGGACGCCGGTATCGGCTACCTTACGGAAGATCGCAAAGGCAAGGGTCTCCTCCTTCAAGAAAAACTCGCGCCGAACCTGACCCTTTCGGCTCTTGCCCGGTTCCATCCGGGTCTTTTGATGCATCGCCGCCGCGAGCAGTCGGCCTTGAGCGAAGCAGTCGGAGAATATGACATCCGGCTGAAGAGCCTCGGCGTCAAGGCAGGCCAGCTTTCCGGCGGCAATCAGCAGAAGCTGCTTCTTGCCAAGGTGCTGCTCACAAACCCTTCGGTCGTCGTCATCGATGAGCCGACGCGCGGCATCGATATCGCCAACAAGGCGCAGATCTACGCCTTCATTCAGAGACTTGTGGCGGAGGGGAGGGCCTGCATCGTCATCTCTTCGGAAATGCAGGAGCTGATCGGCATCTGCGATCGGATCCTGGTGATGCGGGAGGGGCGCATTGCAGGCGAAGTTTCGGGCGATCAGATGACGGAACACGATGTCGCGCTTCTGGCAACGAGCGACGCGGCCGCGGGAAGCGGCAAGGGAGGAAAACAATGACGGTCATTACAGGCGGAACGCCGATCAGGCCGGAACGTGAATGGAATATCGGCTGGACCGACGTCGGACCTTTCATAGCGCTATTCGCGCTGATGGTAATCGGGTTTGCGATCAACCCGGATTTCCTTTCGGCCACCAACCTCGGCAACGTGATTACGCGAAGTGCGTTCATCGCCATTATCGCCGTCGGCGCGACCTTCGTGATCTCGTCTGGTGGTCTGGACCTGTCAGTCGGCTCGATGGCGGCGTTCATCACCGGCATAACGATCATGTTCATGAACCGGATGGCGCCCGACTGGGGCGTCCTGGCAATCCCGGCCGGCATAGCGGTGGCGATTGTGGCCGGGACGCTCTGCGGCCTCATGAACGGTCTGATCGTAACCATCGGGAAGATCGAGCCGTTCATTGCAACTCTCGGCACGATGGGAATATTCAGGGCGTTGATCACCTACATGTCCGACGGTGGCACGATTCCGATCGATCGCGGCCTGCGCGACGCCTATCGGCCCGTCTATTTCGGCACGCTTGGCGGCATACCGCTCCCGATCGTCATCTCGATCGCGGTCGCGGCGATTGCCTCCTTCGTCCTTTACAAGATGAAATACGGCAGGAAATGCGCCGCGGTCGGCGCCAACGAAGATGTCGCCCGTTATTCCGGCATCTCGATCGTCAAGACGCGCACGATCGCCTACGCAATCCAGGGCGCGTGTGTCGCCGTCGCCGCTATTTGCTACGTGCCGCGCCTCGGCGCCGCGACGCCGACGACGGGCGTTCTTTGGGAGTTGCAGGTCATCACAGCCGTGGTCATTGGCGGAACCGCCTTGCGTGGAGGCAAGGGGCATGTGTGGGGGACCGTTGCCGGCGCCGTCATTCTCGAACTGATCGCCAACCTGATGGTGCTCTCCGACTTCGTCTCGGAATATCTCGTGGCTGGCGTCCAGGGCGTCATCATCATCATCGCAATGCTTATTCAGAGGTTCTCGAAATAGCTCGTGTCAGGACCGCGCGAGTTCATGATTGTGGGTCCAATTCTGGGAGGAATGAATGTCTAGTAGGAAATGGATCGCGGCTGCGGCCGTGGGAAGCTTGCTGGTCGCCGCTCAAGCGCTGGCTGCCGACAAGAAGGTCGTCGCGGTTTCGATCCCGGCGGCGGACCACGGGTGGACAGCCGGAATAGTGTATCATGCGCAGGCGGCCGCCAAGGAAATCAACGCCGCATTTCCGAATGTCGAAGTCGTCGTGAAGACCTCGCCATCCGCGACGGCTCAGGTGAGCGCTCTGGAAGATCTTTCCGCGGGGCGCAAACTCGACGCCCTTGTCATACTGCCTTACACGTCGGAAGAACTGACGACTCCGGTCAAGGCCGTCAAGGACGCCGGGACCTTCATCACGGTCGTCGACCGCGGCCTGAACGACCCGACGATCCAGGACCTCTATCTCGCCGGCGACAACATCGCCGTTGGTCGCAACACGGCGAAGTTCATGATCGAAAAGCTCGGCGGCAAGGGAAATCTCGTGGTTCTCCGCGGCATTCCCACTGTTATCGACGACGAACGCATCCAGGGATTCCAGGAGGCCATCAAGGGAACGGACCTCAAGGTGCTGGACATTCAGTATGCCAACTGGAACAGCGACGAAGCCTTCAAGCTGATGCAGGATTACCTCGCCAAGTATCCCCAGATCGACGCCGTTTGGGCGAATGATGACGACATGCTCCTGGGCGTGCTTGAAGCCGTGAAGGAATCCGGCCGCAAGGATATCAAGCTGGCACTCGGTGGCAACGGCATGAAGGATATCATCAAGAAGGTTATCGACGGCGACGCGATGACACCGGTCGAGACGCCCTATCCCCCGGCGATGATCAAGACCGCGATCTACATGACCGTGGCAAATCTCGTTGGCCAGGCCCCGGTGCGCGGCGCCGTCAAGCTCGCCGCGCCGCTGATTACCAAGGAGAATGCCAAGGAATACTATTTCCCGGATTCCCCGTTCTGACACTAAACTCAACATCGGGGCGCTCGCCGCCCCGCCGCATGAAGCAAGAGGAGCAAATCATGCCAGGCAAGAAGATACTGATGCTGACCGGTGAGTTCACCGAGGAATACGAAATCTTCGTCTTTCAGCAGGCGATGGAAGCCGTGGGACATACCGTCCATGTGATCTGCCCGGATAAGAAGGCAGGCGACCTTATCAAGACCTCGCTGCACGATTTCGAAGGCGACCAGACCTATACCGAGAAGCTCGGCCACTTCTTTACGATCAACAAGACATTTTCGGAAGCCGAGGCGCAGCTCGAGCAATACCACGCAGTTTATGCTGCGGGCGGTCGCGGTCCCGAGTACATCCGGACCGACAAGCGGGTGCAGGCGATCGTCCGGCACTTCCATGAAAGGCAGAAGCCGATCTTCACCATCTGCCACGGCGTTCAGATCCTGATCGCGGTAGACGGCGTGGTGCGGGGCAAGAAGGTCGGCGCTCTTGGGGCATGCGAGCCAGAGGTCACGCTCGCCGGAGGCACCTACATCGATCTCTCGCCAACCGAAGCATATGTCGATGGCACGATGGTGTCGGCGAAAGGGTGGACCGCCTTGGCAGCCTTCATCAGGGAATGCCTGAAGGTGCTGGGGACGGAGATCCGTCATAGCGAGGACGTGGCAAGGGCCGCCTGATCCCCATTCTGCCTCGATCAGGCATGGCCGAAGGATAATGATGGCCGATCGAGCTGGTCGGCCATCATCTGGATCGAGCATCCGCGGGAGACGCTCACCTGCTGGATGCTGGCATCTGAAACGGCTGCCGCATGTCTTCGGAAAAGTGATTGCAATGGCAATGCGGAGATCGATGCATTAACGAAGCCAAAGCGACGATAGGTTTACTCACCGGCCTCGAAGTCGGTCGATACGGTCAGCGTCTCCCAGGCGTTCAGTTCCACCCGCCGCATTTCGCTGGCGGCGCGAATGGCCTTGATCGCGTCGCTGCCGAGAGTCAGCCTGAGCGGAGGAGAGCTGGATTGGGCAATCTGCAATATCGCCCGGGCCGCTTTGCTGGGATCGCCGGGCTGGCGACCGTTATACGCTCGCTGACCACGCGCAGCCGCGCCGACGACGGCATCATATTCCGAATGCCCTTCGTTCAACCTGGTCGAGGAACCGGCAAAGTCCGTTCGAAAGCCGCCTGGTTCAACAATCGTCACCTTGACGCCAAAGAGCGCCATCTCTTTTGCCAGAACTTCCGAGAAGCCTTCCACTCCCCATTTGGCGGCCGAATATGCGGCGCGCCCTGGTGCGCCAAGTCGACCGCCGACGGACGAAAAGTTCACGAAGTGTCCGCTCCTTTGCTTCCTGAAGACCGGGATCGCCGCTTTCGTGACAATGATGGTCCCGAAAAGATTGGTCTCGATTTCACGTCGAATGTCGGCGAGACTGGCGTCCTCGATCGAATTGACGTTGCCGTAACCGGCATTGTTGACGACGACATCAAGGCGGCCGAAATCCACCACGGCTTGCTGCACCGCCGCTGAGGCGGCAGCGGCGTCCGTAACGTCGAGAGGACAAAGAATGATCCTGTCGCCGAATTGCTCCGAAAGGTCCGACAGTTGATCGATGTTTCGCGCGGTCGCGATCACTTTGTGCCCGGCCTCCAGGGCGGCCTGCACCAGAGCCCGACCCATGCCTCTGGAACTGCCGGTCACAAGCCAACACTGCTGCATGCGATACTCCTTGATGTAGGTATTGTTTATGTGCCGGAGGATCGTACGAAGATGTATCTGGTCTATTTCATAAAGCAATCCATTAGAAACGTTTTGTAACGTCTCCGCTCGGCGATACAGATCGATACAATGTAAGGCCGAGATGTCGATTTGACGCGTGGCGTTGCTGCCTGCTTGGCTTTTGGCGTGCCGTCCAAATCTCGGCGTCGAGCAGCTTGGGAAAGCAGAAAGTCTCGCGGTCCCCCATTTCATTACATACGAAACATAATTTTGCGTATCTGAAACGAAGCATCGGCTTTTCGGATGCACTTCTTTGATCAGGGCGGAAGCTGCTCGCATCGCGATCCCGCTCGGAAGCATTTCGACTTCCGTTGATGCGGAGTAAACAAGGGAGCCCGGCGGAGCGGCATGGGCCGTCATGTCGGGCGGACGCGACAAAGGGGAGAGGCCGATTTCAATGAAGGTTCAAGCTGCTAAGTTTTCTTTTACCGGAAGATATCCATGCTGAATTGCAGGCATAAATTCAGAATTTTCTTGGAGAGCACGCGATGAGGGGAGTGTTCGTCGTCGTTCTTGTCTCCTTGGTTTTTGCCGGAAATGTCATTTGCAATAGTGACGGGAAAGTCTTTGGCCTTCCGATTTTCTTCGTATGGAATGTGTTCAGCGTGTTTCTGATATCAGCTGGCATGTGGATCATTTTTCGACTTGATCCCAGGAACAAAGACGGTCATTGACGCCCCCGCCGCCGGTCCAATCCCGTTCCGTTCGGGTCTTGTACAGTGGGATACCTAATCGCGGCCTTCTTGAAATTCGGCAGATACAATTTCCGACGATCGTAAGCTCGACCGAACGATCGGTAGCGGGAGTATCTGATGGAGCTGCCATCCTCGCCGCGGCCGCTGTTGTGGGCCGATAGTTTCGCAACGTGGCTCGCCTCGCCCGAAAGCAAGCGGCTATAGTTTTTCGCTCGGTATCACCGAGCCGATGCTCGAGCCGCCTCTCCAGGCGTCCGATCATGCGAAGTAGGCTGGCGGGAGCGGCTCACTCAATCCGGTTGTTCCGTCCGCTGTTTCGAAGTCGAAAAATTTCTGGGTGACGAGGGCGGCGGCGCCGCGCGCCCAGGAATTGTCTTCCCAATCGGGCAGAAGAGGCGGCGAGGCGAAGAAGGTGCGGGCGGCCATGCTGGCTGCCAGGGGACCGAAAAGAGTGTCGCCGAACGAAACGGCCTCGCCTCCGACGACGATGACTTCGGGGTCGGTGATGTTGACGAGATTGGCGAGCGCCGTGCCGATCCCGGCTCCTGCGTCGCGCAGGATCCTGTTGACTTCCGCATCTCCTGCTTTTGCTGATTCCAGCATGTCGGAAAGGTTATGGTGGTCGTCTCGCTTGGTCGCCTCGCGCCATGCGCGCAGCATGGCCGGTTCGGAATAATAGGCCATCAGGCAGCCGCGCTTGCCGCATTCGCAAAGCCGGCCGTTCTCCTCATGCAAGGTATGGCCGAATTTGCCGGCCGCGCCATGGGCGCCGCGGTAGAGCTTTCCATCGACGATGACGGCGCAGCTGATGCCGACGCCGATCGCAAGCACGGCCATATTGCGATGCTGCCTTCCCGGGCCAAAAAGCTGTTGGGCGATGGCATAGGCATTCGTGTCGTCCTCAAGCCAGACCGGTACCTTGACCTTCTGCGCGACCATCGATGCGAAAGGCACATTGTTCCACTTGAAACGAAAGCTGCGCACGCAGACGGCCTGGCCGTTGTCAATGACGCCGGGCATCGAAACGCCAATGCCTGCCAGTCGCGCGTGAGGACGCCCCGCGGCCTTGACGAGCTCAGGCACGGCTTTAGCCAGCGTCGTTGCAACGTTTTCCGGCTCGTTGTCGTCAAGGGACAAGCGGCAGGAGGCGAGCGGGTTGGTTGCAAGATCGGTGACGACGCATTCGACCGAGCCGACCATCAGCTTGAAGCCGATCGCCAAGCCGTTGGCGTAATTGATCTCGACGGGTATGGGGCGCCGGCCCGAAAGCCCGGCCACGGCCTTGCCTTCGGCGACATGGCCTTCCTCGATCAGATCGGCAATGACGAAGGTGACGGCCGCTGGACTGAGGCCGGTGATCGTTGCGATTTCGGCACGGCTTTTCGGCCCTTCCTGCCGCAGAAGGTTAAGGATGAGCCGCCGGTTGAGAGCCCGCGACGTGCTCTGGTCGCCTTTCAGCTTCACGATTTCCATTTCTTAATTTTGTAAATTAATTATTGCGTCCGTTTCTGACTTATGCATAACTTCACTTGTCGATCAACATCCGGCATGTGCGCAAGCACGAAGAAGTCAGCAATAGGACAAGGTTTCTCGAACCGATGGTTCCGGGCGGTGCAAATGCATTGCGGCGGCAGGTTTGTTGCGACCATCGCGTAGGGGGCAAGAGGGGTGTCCGCCGCGCATTCCGTCCGGTTCGCTGGCTACGGACGAGGATAGATACCACAACGGGAGGAGTTCAAATGACGTTCAATTTGCTTGGAAGGCCGGCGAGCCGGCGCAATTTTTTGAAGGGGGCAGGGGCGGTTTCCGCCGCAGCGCTCACCGGTTTTCCCATGCCAGCCATTGCGCAGGCGCAGGACATCAACATTATTTCCGACGAGAATAACGCCGATGCACTGGCGATCCTGCGCAAGATGGCGGAGGATTTCGGCAAGCAGGCCGGCGTCAAGGTCGTGGTCAACAATATGGATCACGAGGCGCACAAAACCGCAATCCGCAATTATCTGGTCGCCGGTGCGCCCGACATCTGCTTCTGGTTCTCGGGAAACCGCATGCGTGCCTTCGTCAAGCGCGGCCTGTTCGACGACATCTCCGATCTCTTCGAAAAAGAGAAATACAAGGATGTCCTTGGCGCGGCGGCCGGTTCGGTCACGGTCGATGGCAAGCAGTACGGTCTGCCGACGGGCGGCACGCTCTGGGGCATGTTCTATCGCAAGGACGTCTTCGCCCAGCTCGGCACCGCTGTGCCGGCGAGCTGGGACGACTTCCTCGCCTATGGCGCGAAATGCAAGAGCGCCAATCTGACCCCGGTCGCGATGGGCACAAAGGAATTGTGGCCTGCCGCCGGGTGGTTCGATCAGATGAACCTGCGCATAAACGGTCTCGACAAGCACATGGCACTGATGAACGGCGAGATGAGCTATCTCGATCCGGCGCTGAAGCCGGTGTTCGACATGTGGGAAACCCTGATCAAGCAGGATTTCTTCACGCCGAACAATACATCCTTCGGTTGGCAGGAGGCGGGTGCGCTGCTGTCGCAAAAGAAGGCCGGCATGATGAATCTCGGCGCCTTCGTCCGCTCCACTTTCCCGAAAGAAGAGCTCGACCAGCTGGCTTTCGCTCCCTTCCCGACGATCGATCCGAAGATCGGCCGTTTCGAGGAATTCTCGTTGAATTCGGTGCATATCCCGGCCAATGCCAAGAACAAGCAGGGTGCGCGCGAATTCCTCGCCTATTTCTATCGGCCGGAAAATCTCGGCCCCTATCTGGAGCCCGGCGGCAACGTGCCGCCCCGCAACGACCTGCCGCCGAGCAAGGACCCGCTCGTCAACGCAGCCGTCGAAACGCTGAAGACGGTACAGGGGACCTCGCAATATTACGACCGTGACAGCGATCCCGACATGGCCCAGGCCGGCCTCGTCGGCTTCCAGGAGTTCATGGCAAAGCCCGAACGGCGCGATGCGATCCTGAAGCGGCTCGAAGGTACGCGCAAGCGTATCTACAAGATCTGACCTTCCTCCCAGCGACCGGCAGGCGGGGCTGCTGCTCCGCCTGCCCATACCAAAAGAGGATAAGATGATGAGATTTTGGCGTCGCCATCGCTGGTGGCTCACCCCGACTTTGTTGATATTGCCCGCGGCCGTTCTCTTTTCGGTCGTGATCCTGTGGTCGGCGATCGAAAGTCTCTGGATCAGCCTGCACGAATGGGATGGCTTCAGCCCGATGGTCTGGATCGGCTTCGGCAATTATGTCGAGCTGTTCAACGACCCGCAATTCTATGTCTCGTTGAAGAACAACATCATCTGGCTGGTCATGTTCATGGCAGCACCGCCGCTTGGGCTGGCGATCGCCCTATTGGTCAACCAGAAGATCCGCGGCATGCGGTTCATGAAGTCGCTTTTCTTCATTCCGCTGGTGCTGGCCTCGGTCGCCGTCGGCGTCGTCTTCACCTGGGTCTATACGCCGCAACTTGGTTTGCTGGCGCTGGTCTTCGGCTTTTTCGGTGCGACGGCACCCGCTGTTCTGTCGGACGAGCATTTCGTCACCTTCGCGATCGTGATTGCAGCGCTCTGGCCGCAGATCGCCTTCTGCATGGTGCTCTATCTCGCGGGATTGAACAATCTCAGCGAGGAGCTGATCGGCGCCGGCCGCGTCGATGGGGCAAGGGGCTTGAACATGCTGCGCCACATCGTCCTGCCGCAGCTGACGCAGGTCACCTTCATCGCGATCGCCGTCACCGTCGTCGGCGCGCTGCGCTCGTTCGACATGGTTTCGGTCATGACGCAGGGCGGTCCCTTCGGCTCGTCTGAAGTGCTTGCCTACCAGATGTTCGAGCAATCGATCTTCTCCTATCGCTTCGGCTACGGCGCTGCGATCGCCTCGGTCCTGTTCGTGATCATGGCGGCGTTCATCGTCTGGTATCTCACCCGCATCATCCGCATCGAAGAAAGAGGGGCCTGATGTATCCGCGCCCAATTGCCGAAGATGCCATCTGGCGGCGTCGCTTCTATTTCATTGCCGTACTCGCCATCCTGATCCTCTGGCTCTGCCCGCTGTTTGCCATCATCCTGACGTCGTTCCGCTCGACGCAGGATGTCATGGGCGGCAACCTCTGGGGCTGGCCGACGCAGTTCGGCCTGGTGGAGAATTATACGTCCGTCTTCACCCAGACGCCGATGGCACGCTATTTCCTCAACAGCCTGATGATCACCCTGCCAGCCGTCCTCGGCGTACTGACCTTAAGCACGCTTGCCGGCTTCGTGCTGGCGCGCTATCGCTTCCGTGGCAACATGCTGGTCTTTGCCCTGTTCGTCGGCGGCAATTTCCTGCCCTATCAGATTATGATGATCCCCGTGCGCGATCTGATGGTGCGCATCGGCCTCTACGACACCCCCGTGGCGCTGATCATTTTCCACATTGCCTTCCAGACGGGCTTTGCGACGCTGTTTATGCGCAACTTCATCGCCGCTCTGCCCGATGAGCTGTTCCAGGCCGCAAGAGCGGAGGGAGCGACGCCTTTCCAGACGCTGGTTCACGTCGTCGTGCCTCTCGTGCGCCCGGCACTGGCAGCGCTCGCGATCCTGATCTTCACCTTCGTGTGGAACGATTACTTCTGGGCCGTGGTGCTGACCATCAGCGATACGGTAAAGCCCGTCACGGCCGGACTTGCCAACCTGCGCGGCGAATGGGTCTCCGCCTGGAACCTGATCTCCGCCGGTACCATCGTCGTCGCGGTGCCGCCGGTGGTCATGTTCTTCCTGATGCAGCGGCATTTCATTGCCGGGCTCACCATGGGCGCTGTTAAGGGATGAGTATTCCATCCGCCATATCCGCCCTCAGTGCAATCCTTTCCTTGCGAGCCTAGAAGCATGATCAGTCTCGAACTACGCCATATCAATAAGAATTACGGCGCCTATCATGCGCTGCGCGGTATCGATCTTTCCGTCGAGCAGGGCGAGTTCATCGTCATGGTCGGCCCCTCGGGCTGCGGCAAGTCGACATTGCTGAAGTCGATCGCCGGGCTGGAGACGATCTCTTCCGGTCAAATCCTCATCAACGACCGCGATGTCACCACGGCCGAGCCGGGCGAGCGCGGCATCGCCATGGTGTTCCAGTCCTACGCGCTCTATCCGCATATGACCGTCGCCGAGAATATGGGCTTCGGCCTGCGCATGGCCAAACGGCCGAAGGCGGAGATCAATGCGGCGGTAGCCCGCGCCGCCAAGATCCTGAGGATCACCGATCAGCTCGACAAGCGGCCGAAGCAGCTATCGGGCGGCCAGCGCCAGCGCGTTGCGATCGGCCGCGCCATCACCCGCTCCCCGGACGTTTTCCTGTTCGACGAGCCGCTCTCCAATCTCGATGCGGCATTGCGCACGCAGATGCGCGTCGAGTTGAGCAGCCTGCATGCCGAGCTCGGCGCGACCATGGTCTATGTCACGCATGATCAGGTCGAGGCCATGACGATGGCAAGCCGGATCGTAGTGCTCAACCGCGGCATCATCGAGCAGGTGGGTTCGCCGCTGGAACTCTATCGCAATCCGGAAAATCTCTTTGTGGCGGGCTTTCTCGGCGCGCCGCGGATGAATTTCTTCACCGTGAGCGTCGATCAGGTCTCCGGACATGGCGTGACCGTCTCCGCGCCCGGCCTTGCGCCGGTTGCCGTCGATCTCGCGCCCGCTTGTGAGGTTCGGCAGGGAGAAAAGCTCACCCTTGGCATCCGGCCCGAGAACATCTCCGTTGCTGAGGCCCAATCGGTCAATGCGCCGATTTCCGGCCACGTCCGCCTCGTCGAGCATCTCGGGCGGGAGACCATTCTCTATGTCGATGCCGGCGCGCTGCAATGCATCGGCTCTGAAAGCGGCACCGGCAACATCACTGTGCAGATCGGCCATGTTACCGGCATTGCCAACGATGCGCCCATCGATCTCAGCCTCGATCCCAAGGAAATCTACCTTTTCTCCGGCCAGGACGAGCGGACCATCACCGTCCGCAAGCCAATTCTCGATAAATAACAGTTCAGGAGCCTGATACCGTGTCAGTGAGCAGCAGTAAGAACGACCTTTCCGTATGGCGGACCATCAAGACAGACAGGTTTCTGGTCGGTGCGCCGCATTATCCCGAACATGTCGATGAGGGCTATTGGGAACGGGACGCCAAGCGCATGGCCGAAGCCGGCTTCAATGTCGTGCGTCTCGGGGAATTTGCATGGCATCTTTTCGAACCGAAGCTCGGCACATTCGATTTCGATCTCTTCGACCGAGCCATCGCGGTGCTGGCGCGCCATGGCATCGATACTATCATGTGCACGCCGACGGCGACGCCGCCGCGCTGGCTGACGGCCGCCCATCCTGAAATCCTGCGCGTCGACGGCAACGGCCGGACAATGAGCCACGGTTCGCGACAGCATGCCGACACCGCAAGCCCGGTTTTCCGCGAGCACAGCAAGCGCATCACGAAGGCGATGGCTGAGCATTATCGCGATCATCCGCATGTCATCGGCTGGCAGACCGACAATGAGCTCAACACCAGCATGCCGGAATCCTTCTCAGAGGCGACACTTTCGGAGTTCCAGGCCTTTCTTGCCGAGAAGTACAGGACGATCGACAAGCTCAATTTTGCCTGGGGCGGTGACTTCTGGGCAACGGCCTATGACGATTTCGGCCAGGTCGTGCTTCCGATCGAATTCGGTCCTACCTTCCCAAGTCCCGGCCACGTCCAGGACTATCATCGCTTCCTCGCCTTCGCGACGGCCCGTTTCCAGCACGACCAGGTGGAAATCCTGCGGGCCACTAAGCCCGAGTGGTTCATCTTCCACAATCTCGGCGGCCTTCGCGATATCGACTTTCGCGGGCAGTTTTCCACCGATCTCGATTTCGTCGGCTACGACATCTATCCGATGCTCTATGACGAATTCCAGCGCATCGGCAACCACGCCAAGGTACAGGCACTCCATCTCGATATCTGCCGCGGCTTCTCGGGAAACTACATCGTGCCTGAGCAACAGTCAGGGTTCGGCAGCCAGCCGGGCTTTTGCACGCTGACGCCGGAGCCCGGCGAAATGCGGCGCATGGCCATGTCGTCCGTTGCGCGCGGCGCCGACGGCCTCTTGTTCTTCCGCTGGCGCCCGGCGCATTTCGGCGCGGAAATCTACTGGATGGGTATCATCGACCATGACGACGTGCCCCGTCATCGCTATGACGAGGCCAAGCGCTTCGCGACCGAAATGACGGCGCTCAAGGATAAGATCCTCGGCACTCACGTGCGCATGGATGTCGGCATCGCCGGCTCGGACTTCGACAATCAGGAGGCACACAAGACCTATTCGATCGGGTTGCCGAGCCCGCAGGACGATGCCGTTCAGCTGCATCAATATTGCTATGATCGCGGCATCGCCTGCGGCTTCATCCATCCGGAAGACGATCTGTCGCAGCTGAAGCTACTTTATGTACCGCATTGGGTGATGTGGAAGGACGGCTGGACCGAGCGGCTTGAGGCTTTCGCTCGTAAAGGCGGCACCGTCATCATCGGCGCGCGGACCGGCACGCGTGATGAAAACAACCATGTCATCCGCGAGGCCGCGCCGGGCTCGTCGCTGACACAGTTGACGGGCGTCAAGGTCGAGGATTTCGGCCGTCTTGCCGCACCCGGCGCCAACGGACTTTTCGACGTCATGTCGCGGTCGGGCGGGCTTGTCGTTCCACCTGGCCGTCCGGCGGAATCCCATCGTCGCATTCGCCGCTTTACCTTCGGCAATCGCGAAATCGAGGCCGCGCATTTCTACGAGAACTTGACGGTGACTGACGATGTCGAGGTGATTGCGGCATGGTCGAACCGCTATGCGGAGGGGATGCCGATGGCAAGCCTGCGTCGGGTCGGCAAGGGCAGGGTCCTTTATCTCGGCACCTATCTGACGCCGGAGCTGACGGATGCCCTGGCCGATCGAACCTTTGCGGAGGCGGCAATTGCGCCGCTAGTCGGCGATCTGCCCGAAGGTGTCGAAGTGACGATGCGTCAGAATGACGAGCGGCGCCTGCTTTTCCTGCAGAATTATCTCGATCAGCGCGCCGAACTGCGCGAAGTCCCGGCTGGCATCAATCTCCTTGATAGTGGCAAGGCGGTATCGGGCGCCCTGTCGCTCGACGCCTATGGCTGCGCCATCATAGAGCTCCGCTAGATTCAGCCTTGCGGCACCCGCTCCCTTGGGGCGGGTGCCGATCGCCGCAATGCTTCGAGCCAATCGTGGACACTTTTATGCTTATTCTCATGGCCGCCTGTCGCGACACAATCTCAAGAAAATCGCGACTTTCTCCAGACGGAGGGTGACAAAGGCGCGCGCGCTCCTATTCTCACAAACGGAATACGTCTCGCATTTCGGCGGCAGCCGATTTTGATCTCGACTATTGGGAGGATATCATGACGCGCACGGTGATTATCGGCGCCACCGGCCATGTCGGCACCTATCTCGTGCCGCGACTGGTCGAGGCTGGGCATGAAGTGGTGGCGGTCAGCCGCGGACAGGCCAAGCCCTACTCGCCGAACAAGGCCTGGAGCGAGGCCGAGACACTGGTGATGGACCGTGCCGCCATGGAGAAGGATGGCAGCTTCGGTCCGGCCATCCGCGCATTGAAGCCGGATATCGTCATCGACATGATCTGCTTCACGCTCGATAGCGCAAGGCATCTGACGGAGACGCTTGTCGGTCATGTCGGCCATTTCCTGCATACGGGCACGATCTGGACGCACGGCTTTTCGACCGTCGTTCCGACTCCGGAGGAGGCGCCGAAGCGGCCGTTCGGCGACTATGGCACCCAGAAAGCAGCCATCGAGGTATATTTGCTGGAGGAGGCGCGCCGCAGGGGATTTCCCGCGACCCTCATTCATCCCGGCCATATTGTCGGTCCGGGCTGGGCTCCCCTCAACCCGGCCGGCCATTTCAATCTGTCGGCATTCTCGACATTGGCGCGCGGCGAAACGCTCGCGCTTCCGAATTTCGGCCTGGAGACGGTTCATCACGTCCATGCGGATGACGTCGCGCAGATGTTCATGGGCGCGATCGCCAATTGGCGCGTTTCGACCGGGGAGGCCTTTCATGCGGTTTCAGGCGGCGCACTGACGCTGAGAGGCTACGCCGAGGCCATGTCGCGCTGGTTCGGGCATGCGCCGAAGCTGGAGTTCCTGCCCTATGAGAAATGGGCCGAAAGCCAGGCGCCGGAGGACGCACAGGCGACCTGGGAGCATATTGCCCGCAGCCCGAATTGCTCGATTGTTAAGGCCGAGCGGCTGCTTGGTTACAGGCCTCGCTATACGTCGCTGCAGGCCGTTCAGGAATCGGTTGCCTGGCTGATGGAGAGGGGCCGGATCGGCTGAAGGCCGCAGGTTCAAATCCTGCCCCGCAACCACGCTACAGCACGCCGCGCTAACCCATAGTAGCCGAAACTACGATTTCCCACGACGTGGCACCGCAGCGGATTTTAAATGATTATAAACAAACATAAAAATTAAATCCACAGATGTAAAGCGGGGGAGGCGCAAGGACGTGACCCCGTTTGACTCCAGCAGATCTGGTTTGCGGGCGTCCGACGTCGGCGGCGGGTGGTGCTGCCTGTCATCATTGGAGTGTCTATGCCGTATCGCTTCCTTGTATGTCAGCATTGTGGGAGTTTCACTTCCAAAAATCGCAGCGCGAAGAAAGCAAAATCACGCCACATTTGCTCTTCCAAACCCGATACTGATGATCTTTTGCAGATAAGGTGCAAGTCGCCGACCGTCACCCAAGTGCTACTTGGTCTGACTGATGCAGCATGAGGTCTCGACTGCGTCTGAATGGATCAGCCCAAGACCTGCGATTGGTATAGATCGAGGTGCGATAAGACTACTTGCGCGGCGAAGGCGTCCTCAATAGCTGCGCCTACCGAAATGAAGACCGTCGTCGCCGCTCTGTCGATTTGACACCGGCCAGTGAGAATTTCACCCAGCTCCGCTGCGATTTCCGCACCAGAGCACAGAATGTCGCCGGATTCAGCAAGAGCCGTCTCCCGCGACTCGACAATGACCAGTGTTCTTCATGACAGTGTCGTCAAGCTCGCGGCCTTCCCGTCCATTCCAGCCCACAGCCGAACCATGAGCGCCTGCTTTAAGCCATTCACCACGAAGAATAGGCCGCGCCGCCGACGTTGTTGTGCAGACCACATCAGCATCACGCACCTTTAACGATAAAATGCTCCGCCAAGGCCGGCATCACATAGAACGTGCCGTCCCGTTCGGCGGGCGCGGACCTGCGTGCGCAACGGTTGGCTCACCTTTCCAAGCGAAAGTGCCGCGAGGGCCTCGCCCATAGCATCGACAAGTTCTTTGCCATTCATGGCTTGATCGACCCGAGCGCCGTCGATGAAGGGAATTTGCCCTGTCGAACCCATCAGGCAAGCTCCGTCCTGAATAACTCTCCGAGACCATTCATCGGTCCAGTGACACCAGCAAGACGAAGCATGTGCCAGGCGAGCGCATGGTTGCTCGACGTGACGGGCTTGCCCAGTTTCGACTCGACGCTCTTGACAATGCGCGCAACCCGAAGACTGGTGCAGGATACAAACACGGCATCGCATTCGGGTGATTGACCGAGATCGAGGATCGCCTGCTCGATCGCCTCTGGCGTAATCCGGGCAACGAGATTGTCGTCAGGCTCGTTGAATGAACCCATCACGGGGATGTCCATGCCGCGCGCCATAAGGGAGGCGCGGAGATTGTGGTTGATCTGCGGAAGGTAGGGCGTGAGCAAGGCTACTTTCTTCACCCCGAGCGAAGCCAGTGCAGCGCTTGCGGCAGCGACCGGATTTGTGACCCTGACGCCGGGAAGCCGCTCGTGAACCCGGCCGGCGATTGTCTCGTCACCGATTACCAAGGCACCAGAGGTACAGCCAAATCCGATGACGTCGAATTTAACGTCGGGAAGCAATCCGGTAGTGCCCGGAATCTCATCGGACATTTTTAGGAGGTTTGCCGGTGTGATCTCCACGTCGCTATAAAGACGCGCCCCATAAAGGCCAACGCCCGATGCGGGCAATGCAAACCGGAACTCGTCCTCGATGGTTTGGTCAGTACGCAGAACCAGCAAGCCCAAATTCGCTTGAGTGCCCACGCCATTGTCCGTCGCGAACGGCAGGTTTTCTTTGTTCTCGATGAGTGGTGAGATATCGGCAGGGGTCTGAACGTTCATGTCTGTCGTCTTCCGTTGAAGCTTGAATGTCAGGCTTGTTAGTGGGCTGTCTCGCCGCCAAGGTAGAGCGAACGCATGGCAGGATCCTCGAGCAGATCTACAGCTTTCCCCTCGATAGCCACGTTCCCGAGTGACAGGACATAGGCGGTGTCCGAGACATGCAGGGCCTCGAAGGCGTTCTGCTCTACCATTAATATGCAGATGCCATCGCGACGGCGTATTTCATGGATCACCTCGAACACTTCGTGCATCATGCGCGGGGAAAGCCCGGCAGAGGGCTCATCGAGAAGCAGGATCGAGGGGTTGGCGATCAGTGCGCGGGCGAGTGACAACAGTTGCCGCTCTCCGCCCGATAGCGAGGATGCCCGGCTGTTCTTCTTTGCTGCCAGTGAGGGATATTGCTGAAGCAGTTCATCGAAACGTTGCTCTCGATCGGCCTTTTCCATGAGACGTCCGCCAAGCAGTATGTTCTCCGATACGGTCATTGTGGCGAAGACATTGTCCGTTTGCGGAACGAAGCCGACATGGTGATTGCGAACTTTCTCGTAGGTGGGCAAATGGGTGACTTTTTCGCCCGACATTCGCACCTCTCCCGAACGGGGCGGAACAAACCCGGCAATGCATTTCAGGAGCGTGGACTTGCCGCAGCCGTTGGGACCTAGAATGGTTACGATTCGGGCCGGATCCGCTTTCAGAGAGATTCCGTTGAGAATATCGGGACCATCGCCATAACCGGCGCGGACGTTTTGGACTTCGATCATGGTACCTTCGCTCCCTTGTCCCTGGCGTTGCCCAGATAGGCTTCGACAACGCGCTCATTCGCGGTCAGCTCTGCTGGAGGGCAGTCAGCGATGACGCTGCCGCGATCAAGAACGACGCAGCGGCTGCACAATTCGCGAATGAAGTGCATGTCATGCTCGACGATCAGCAACGTCACGCCGGAGGCGTTGACCCGCTTGAGCAGAGCTACCATGTGCACACGAACGTTGGGATGCACGCCGGCAGTGGGTTCGTCCAGGCAGATCATCTTCGGCTTGGTTCGAAGGGCAAGCGCAATCGAAAGCAACTTTTTTTGGCCGCCGGATAAGGATGCAGCGGGCAAGTCCTTCACATCAGAAAGAGACAGCTCCTTCAAAAGACTCTCCACATCGGCACTATCGTTACTGGAGGCCTTGAATAGGCTTAAGAACCCCGCACCTTCGGCTGCGGCACCTCGCAGAACTTGCGCGACAGTCATTCTTCTTGGCACTGAGGGAAGCTGGAATGTTCGCACCAAACCGGAGCGAGCTACCCGATCGACCGGCTTGCCGGCGATCCCGCTGCCCGAGAACCGTATCGCTCCCTCATCGGCCGGAACGAAGCCGGAAATGACGTTCAGCAAGGTGGACTTGCCGCAGCCATTGGGTCCGAGCAGTCCAATGATCTCGCCTGGCTGTATGGCAAAATCGACCCCCTGCAACACTCTGTTCGCACCGAAAGACTTGTGAATCGCAGAAACTTCCAAAATCGGTTCAGGCATGTCGCTTACCCCCTACACGGTCGGGCAGAAGACCCGACTGCCGCCACAGGATGAACACAATCAGTGCCATTCCCGTCAAAAACAGGCGGGCCGCCGCAACGAATTCGGTTGGCAGGCCGACCAGATCCTTGAAGAAGGGGATGAAAGCGAAGGTGAATTGCAGGAGGAACGCGCCAAGTATTGCGCCCGCATGGTTGCCGACACCGCCGATGACGATCATGGCCCAGATGAGGAATGTCTCCGAGCTCATCATCTGGTCGGGACCAACGAAGCTGACATAGTGAGCGAAGACAAAGCCGGTGACTGCGGCGATTAGTCCAGAGACGATCATGCACTGGCGTTTCAGCGCTATGGTGTCATAGCCGAGCGACGCGGCCAGTTGCGGTTCCTCACGCATGATCTTCAGGCCCAGTCCGTACCGGCCGTCGGTGACATGCCGGCAGAGAAGATAGGCGATGACGACGAGAACGAGAACGGTCGCCAGGATCGCGAGTTGCTGGTTAGTACCCGCCAACGAGGTGAAGAAGGGTTTTACGCCACTGATCCCTTGCGCGCCGCCCGTCAACCAATCCTCATTGGTAATAATGATCCGGAGAACTTCCGCGAGTGCCAACGTGACGATACCCCAATAGTCGGCCTGCAAGTTTCTCCCGATGCTTGCAAAAGCCCATCCGACGATCGCCGCGGCGATCATCCCGAGGATCAACCCACCGAGCATCCCGATGTCCGCCTGAAATGCCAGGCCAGCTCCGTAGGTGCCGCAGGCGAAAAGCGCGATCTGTCCGAAATTCATCAAGCCGCCGAAGCCGGTTTGAAGATTTAGGCTGAGCGCCAGGAGCGAGTAGAGCCCGGCCATGATTGTTACGTGGATCAAAAAATCAAACACGTTTCACCTCGTTCACGAAGAGGCCGCGCGGGCGCCAAATCAGGGTGACGACGAGCAGCAGGAATGATCCGGCCGTCGCATAGGCAGCAGGGAGAAACACGACACCTCCGCCAAGCAGCGGGCCAAAGTTGACGTTCGTGATGATGGTTTCGGTGATAGCGATCAGAACAGCCCCTGCTACCGCGCCGAAAGGATTGCCAAGGCCTCCGAGAATTGCAGCGGCAAAGACTGGCAATAGAAGGTCAAGGCCGGTCTGAATGTTGACTTCGCCCTTGAGCGCGATGGCGATCCCGCCGAGAGCGGCTATAATGCCGCTAATCAGGACGATGATCGTCTTCGTTCTCCGCGTGTCAATACCTGTCGCGTCCGCCAGTAACTCGTTGGTCGAGGTGGCGCGCATGCAGCGACCGAGATCGGTCCGGAAATAGAGAAGCGCGAAGATCACCAGGACCGCAGCCACGATCGCAAAGGTGATGAGCTGCTGCTCCGTGATCCGGGCACCAAGTATGCGCAGCGGCCGCGTGACGGCGATATTGAATCTGTTGGGATTTGGCCCGACGGTGATCAGGAAAACCGCGGATATCACCATGCTGACGGCAAGGGAGCCGATCATAGCCGTCGATGAGCCCGCATCGAGCATCCGATTGAAGAGAAATTCGTTCAGCAGAACAGCAAGCAATGCCGTCAGTACAACCGAGACAGCTATGGCTACATAAAGAGGTATGCCATTTTTCTGTAATACGATGGCCAGCAACCCACCAAGCGCCGCATACTGAACGAGAGCGACGTTGGGAAACTTCATCAGGGAGTAGACGGCACTCATTCCCATTGCGACCAACATCAGGTCGCACGAGCGCATCAATACATCGACCACGAACTGAATCATTCAGGAAATCTTTCGTTTTCGAGGACAGCGTGAACCGGCGACGAACATAGGTGTCGCCGCCGATCGTCCTCATTGGTTCGGCGCGACCTTTCCGCCTGCAATCTTGAGACGCAGATAGGGCTGCTTGGTACGCTGTCCGTCGGCATCGAATACGATCGAACCGGTTACGCCTTCGTAGTTCTTGCCGATCTCGGCGATCGCCTTCTTGATCGCCGCCGGATCCGTGGACTGAGCTTTGTTAATTGCTGCCGCAGCAAGCATCACGCCATCATAGGCGAAGCCGTTGAACGTCGAGGTGAAATCGCTCTTGAACTTGTCCTCGTAGGCCTTTTGATAGTCTGCGCCGTTCGGGCCAACGTAGTTCAGGTCCATGCCGATCTGACCCTCGACATATTGCGGGTCGCTGTCGGCAGTGCACATTGCGAGATATAGCGCGTACCATTTCTTCTCGTTCAGGCCGAGCTCGAAGCTTTCGCGATTGATGGTCGCCGCTTCCTTGCCGTAGGCGGTGTAGACGAAATAGTCGGGTTCGCCAGCATCGAGCTGTTGAATCTCGCGGCGGTAGCTGGTCTGACCTTCTGTGTAGAGGACCTTCGAGACGATATCGCCGCCAAGAGCCTTGAATTTCTCCTCGAAAGCCTCGGACAGCCCCTGGCCGAACGCGTTGTTCGGTGCGATGATCGCTACCTTGCGCGCTCCAAGAGCGAAAACATCGTTCGCGCCGAAGGCGCCGGAAACGTTGTCGAGGCCGATCACGCTGAACGAGCCTTCCGGCAGGTTGCGAAGCTTCCCGCTGGTGCTCGCCACGTTGATGTGAGCCAGACCTTGCTGAAGGATATATTCTGCGATCGGGATGGTGATCCCGGATGAGAACTCGCCGACGATCAGCGGTACCTTGTTGACAGTTACCAGTTTCTTTGCCGCGTCGAGACCGGTTGCGGCTCGTCCGGCAGAGTCCTCTGTGACGATCTTGAGCGGCTGCCCAAGAACGCCGCCGGAGGCATTGATCTTCTCCAGAGCGAGTTCCATCCCGCGGCGTTGATCGTCGCCCTGGGTCGCACTGGCGCCCGAAAGCGGGATCACTGCGCCGACGGTGACATCCGCGGCGTGGACCCAGGACGTAAAGCTCAGCAGCATCAAACCTGTGGTCAGAAGTTTCTTCATCGACATTCCCCTTTTTTGCTAGTTGATATTGTCGACAATAGAAACGACAAATGCGTTTGGTCAATGGGGCGCGGCACAAAATTTATCGACGCCTAATATTTCGTCATTATGACTATAAACCTCGCATTGATAAAGGTTCTTGATTTGCGATATCTCAGAATGGCGATAAGGGAAGTTGACATATCATTTGCCTTTCCAGTAATTGTCGACAATGAAAACGACAATATAAGGGGCGGCAATGCATGTTCTCATTCTTGGCGGCGGCGTCGTTGGCGTTACCGCCGCCTATCAACTTCAGCGGGATGGCCACGATGTAACCGTGGTCGAACAGTTGGATGCGGTTGCCGAAAATACCAGCTGGGGAAACGCAGGCATGATCGCCCCAGGTCATTCGTTCGTCTGGTCCTCACCGGCTGCGCCGAAGATTCTCGTGAAATCCTTGTTCATGAAAAACCAGTCGTTGCGGTTTCGTCTGTCCGCTGATCCGCATCTCTACACCTGGTCGTGGCGCTTTCTCATGGAATGCACGGCCGCCAAGGCCCGTAGGAATACGCTTCTCAAGCATCGGCTGGCGGTTCACTCCCAATCGGTTCTGAACGAGGTCGTCACGCGCGAACGGATCGAATACGATCGTACGAACTCGGGAGTCATCTACTTTCATCGCAACAAGGCTGCTCTGGATGTCGGCATCAAGAACATGCGGCTGCTCGAGGAAGACGGCCAGGAAATTCGCGTCGTAGGGGCTGACGAGGTCGCGACAAGGGAGCCAGCCCTTGCAGCCTCCAAGCATCTCATAGCGGGAGGGATTCTTTGCCCGACCGACGAGACCGGAAACTCGTCTCTGTTTACCAAGGCGCTGGCCAAAATCGTTGTCGAGCGAGGTGGCCGGATTCTCACGGGTACTCATATCCAGCGGATATACCGCAAGGGCGATTCGATCGATCATATCGCTACCGACCGCGGTGAGTTCAGGGCCGATGCTTATGTCCTGTGCCTTGGAAGCGAGAGCCCGATCCTTGCGCGAAAGATCGGGCTGTCGTTGCCGATCTATCCGGTCAAGGGTTACTCACTCTCTATTCCGGTGACCGATCCCGACCTTGTGCCCAAGGTACCTGTGCTCGACGAATACAACCTTGTCGCGTTCACCCCCATGGGGAAAATCCTGCGCGTTACGGCAACCGCCGAGTTTGCGGGCTATGATCGTACGCACAAGCCATCCGACTTCGCTTTCATGCTTCAGCTGACCAGGGAACTCTTCCCGAAGGGCCTGGACTTCGACAACGCGCATATGTGGGCCGGCTTGCGACCGATGACGCCCGACAACCTTCCAGTCCTCGGGCAGCGCGGTATCCGCAATCTGTGGCTCAATACCGGCCACGGTCACATTGGCTGGACTATGTCCCATGGTTCCGCACGCATCCTCGCCGATCTGGTCGCGGGGCGTGCGCCTCCCATTCCGCTCGACGGGATATTACCTCGGCAGCAATCTGCTTCGCCGGTCTTTCCAATCATTCCACACTAAGGAGTTACTATGACTGAAATCAAACGCCTTGCACCAGGCCCGCGGATGTCTCAGGCTGTCGTTGCCGCCAACCTCGTTTTCCTCGCCGGACAGGTTGCGCTTCGCGCTCCGGGTACTTCGGTTGCGGAACAGACCCGTGACATTCTCGCTCGCACCGACGAGCTACTGGCCGAAGCTGGTACGGACAAGACGAAGCTGGTTTCTGCCTCGATCTGGCTTAGTGACATCACCACCTTCAGCGAAATGAATGACGTATGGGATGCTTGGGTGGCGCCCAACGCCACGCCGGCTCGCGCATGCGTTGAGTCCAAGCTCGCTGCACCGCAGTTCACGGTCGAAATCGCTGTGATCGCGCTGGCCTAGTTGCTCCGGGCAGCGGGACAATTACTCCTTCCGATGCCATCTCATTGACACATGGTCTAAACCCGATTCTTTACCTCATGATGCACTTCCACCCACTGCGAGGAAATTCAGACCATGCTTGAACCGAAACCCACGAAGACAGGCCCGAGAATCTACGAACAATTGCGCCGCATGGCGATGGAATACCGGTTCAAACCGAATGAGCGGATCAATGAATTGGAGTTGGCGGCAAAGCTAAATGTGAGCCGCAGCCCAATCCGGGAGGCGCTCCAGCGACTGGTCATGGAGGGCTTGATCACCTTCAAGCCCAATCACGGGTTCTTTTGCCGCGGCTTCGATGTCGATGAGATTTTGAACCTGACAGACGTCCGCATTCTCCTCGAAGAGCGCGCGGTCCACCTAGTCGCCAATCGCGCAACGGACGATGAATTGCGCGACCTGCTGGCTTGGTGGCAAAAGACATCTCTTCGAGCGGACGCGCTCTCGAGCGCGGATCTGACCGCAAAGGACGAGGAGTTTCACATGAGGATCGCGAAGCTCTCGGGCAATCCGGAGCTCGCCAAAATCATTGAAGGTATCAACACCCGAATTCACTTTGTGCGAGAAATCGAGGTCGAAAAGCATCGCCGTTTATCGACAACTTTTACGGAGCACAACGATATCGCCGAGGCGCTTGTTGCTCGTAACGCAGATCGCGCAGCCCGGATCATGCATGAGCATATCAGCATCAGTGCGTCTGACGCGATGGCCACCGTCAAGGAAGGCCTCGTGCGAATATTCATGAACTGACCCAGGACCCATGGCACAAATCCGTAACACCAGTACCGCTTCTCCATATCGATTCATCCACCTGATCGTCGTTTATCTCGTTTGGGGAAGCGCCTATTTTGCGGTGAAAATGGTTGTGCATGGACAGGCAGCAGTGTCCCCGCTACAACTCCAGACATGGCGGATGTGGAGCGCAAGCGCGCTGCTGACCGTCGGCTCTGTTCTATGGATGAGGGGATTTCCACGTATCTCCGGCGGGAACCTCACTTTGTGCGCTACCACGGGGATCCTTATGTGGGTTCTCGGCAATGGGTTGGCTACACTGGCGTCGAGGCATGCGGCGTCAGCGTTCATCGTGATGGCGATGGGCATGATCCCGCTCTGGACGACCCTCCTTGCGAGCATCCGCGATGCGTGCATACCGTCCCGACGCATTCTGACCGGAATTTCGTGCGGCTTCGCGGGGCTCCTCGCAATTTTCGGCCCGCCCGCCTTTGCGGGTGACACATCCCTCGTCGAACCGGGTTACGGTGTTTGGGTGGGGCTTGTCCTAGTGGGGGCCGGATCGACCTGGGCGTTGGGCACGATTTTGCAAAAGCCCCTACTTGCCGCGGTCTCTCCGCCGCTTGCGGCGGGCTTGCAGATGCTGTTCGCTGCGGTTGCCTTGACGATTCTATCTCTGGTGACGGGAGAGACGCTTGTCGTCCCGGCCGATCCGAGTACCCAGCAAATCGGCGCATTCCTTTACCTCGTCGTCTTCGCGTCGGCCGTGTGCCTGATGTCGTATCTCAACGTCTTGAAATCCTTTTCTCCGGCTGTCGCCTCCACCTTCGCATACGTGAACCCAATAGTGGGCGTCGGCCTCGGCTGGTGGATCGTTGACGAGGCGGTTACCGCGTGGTCGCTCGGGGGGATGGCGCTGGTGCTCATGGGCGTATTCATCGTCCTCTTTGAACAACCACGTACTAACAAACAGAAGCCAGTCCTTCAGGACGGCTAGTCTCGAACGATATTTGAGGTACCAAATGACGCTGGCTAACGATAATGCCGAATGCGATGTCATCATCCTGGGATCAGGCTCCGCCGCTCTTTCAGCGGCCTTGAGAAGCGCCGTCGCTGGATTGAAGGTCATTGTTTTGGAGAAGACGGGCTTTGTAGGTGGCACCAGCGCGATGTCCGGCGCCGGGACGTGGATCCCCGCCAATCACCATGCCGCCGCCGCTGGCATTAAAGATAGCGTGTCCGAAGCACTCGAATATATCAGATCGGCTTCGCCGGAAGGCTGGCAATCCAGCGAAGGCGAGCTTTGGCAGGCGTTCGTAAAGAATGCGCCCGAAATGCTTAAATTTATCGAGACGAACACCCCCCTGCGTTTCGCGCTCACTCAGGAGCCTGATACTATGGTCGAGCGTCCCGGCGGAAAAAGAAAAGGCAGGATGCTGTCGCCAGGACCTTTGAGACGGTCCCTGGTTGGCCAGTTTTCCGGAAAAATCCGGCCCTCGACGCTTCCTCATCTCTACACCTATCAGGAAGTCTATGACGGCGATCTCTACCATCAGCCGGTGAGAGCAACGTTGAAGTTCATCCATCGTCTGAGCTGGCGATTGCTGACAGGAAGCAGAGCCCAAGGAAGCGCTCTGATCGTTGGTTTGTTGAAGGGGTGCCTTGATCGTGGTTGCCGGGTCGAGCTCAATGCCAGGGCAATCGAACTTGTTTCGGACAACGATCGTGTAACCGGTGTCATCGCTGAGACAAATAACAAGAAACAGACAATCCGGGCGCGCTGCGGCGTCGTTATTGCTACGGGCGGGTTTGAATGGGACAAGAACCTCCTGGAACAGAATTTCCCAGGGCCGCTCGATTGGCTTGGCAGCCCACGCTCGAACGAGGGGGATGGCCAGAAACTCGCCCAGGGCGTCGGTGCCGAACTTGCTCATATGGATCAGGCAAACGTCTACCCCGCGATGCCCACATTCTATGAGGGGCGCCCGCACGGAATTCCGCTGATCTTTCAGGCTGAAAACCACGCCATCCTCGTTGACAGGAGCGGCAGACGTTTTGTCAGTGAGTACGATTTCAATATCGGGGAGGCCATCGACAAGCGAGATCCCGTCACCGGTCAGCCTCAGCATCTGCCTGCATGGGTTGTCGCGGACCGCCGCTTCCTCAAGCAGGCACCACCTTTTCTGTGGTACGCACGTAAAAAGCCAGGTTGGCTCGTACGCGCCAATACGCTTGACGAGTTGGCACACAAGATTGACGTGCCGCCGCGCGAGCTTACCGCGACAGTCGCTCGCTACAACTCGTTCTGCCGGACAGGCAAGGACGAAGATTTTGGACGGGGCGACAGTATCTGGGAACAGTTCAAAGCCGGTGGACCAGGCGCAGCGCTTGGGTCAATCGAAAGAGGTCCCTTCTTCGCCATGCCGCTCAATCGCTCCATTCTGGGCACGAAGGGGGGCGCGAGGACAAACGCAAAGGGCCAGGTCCTGCGAGCTGATGGCAGTGTGATTGGCGGCCTTTATTCTGCCGGGCTCTCCATGGCGAACCCCATAGGCACCCGTGCGGTTGGTCCCGGCACGACGATTGGGCCGAACTTGACTTGGGGATACATCTGCGCAGGCTCCCTGTGTGGCGATAAGATTGCGCAATCGGCGTCTGGCTCGTTTAAATGATGCAAGCTAAGAGGGCTAGCACTAGAATTGTGGACCGAGAGATGCTGCCGCCCGCCCTGCGAAGCTATTTGCGCAAGAGTGCCGCGATGGTTGAGGAGCCTGATATCGCACTCGACCATTTCGGCCAACTACTGCACGCGTTGGTCGACACGCCCGGCTCGAACCCGGAGACGCGACTGTCACGGGCTCGGATGATCAACATCTGCCTGTGGATCATGTTTGTCTGGGCGCGCGAGGCAAACAATGTGGAAGCGCCCTATCGCGCCAGCGAACGCGCCCAACTCGAGGTCTGGCATCTCCTGAAAGCCGATGTCGCGCGCTCGGGCAAGACGGCCGAAGCAGTCGGCTTTGTTATCAATGAGATCTTCGAGTTGCAATTCTCGATCTGGGACGAATTCTTCGAGACGAAGATCCTGCCGCACGCCAATGTCCGGCATGCGCTTTCATCGGCAGTCGGATCACACGCATCGCTCGATGTAACCTCAAGCTGTTCGAGCTTATCGGTCGTCTGGCGTTGCGTGGTCTGTGGCCAAAGGCTTGGACCAGCCGGCTGGCTTTGCAATTCGCATCCCTGTGAAAATCGACACCAACGATCATCTACCCCGCCAACTTTGGTATTTGGCGCAGGACTAATCGCAGGAATCGTTGGTTGCATGCCCCCGCAACCAAGCGAGACTTGAATATTTGTCCATTCAAGTCGCTTCACAGAAAGCTCCTCCGCATACGCGTCGAGGAGCTTTTGCTTTTGGGCCTCCGTGTCGATCTCGCCGGCGCGCAGCTTCTCCAGATAATCGTGGCGTTTCAGCGCATCCAGCTGCTTCTCGACATCACCAACGGAGGGCGCCGGTCGCTACAGGGGCATCCCAAAGGGTCATCTCCTCCTCCGTCAGCAGGGCGAGGGTGGCCGAAAGGCCTTGCATGTCGAGCGAGGTGACGTAGGTTCCAACCAGCGAGCGTTCAACGAGAATGCTTCGTTCTTCCATGAAACGGCGAGCGGCGTTATAGGCGAGGTAGAGCTCGGCAGGGGGTGTGCCGCCGAGTCCGTTGATCAAGAGCAATGCCTTCGTACCCGGCTGCAGGTCGATGTCCTCGATGATCGTTTCGCACAGATGCCGGACGATGTCGTCCGCAGTGGAAAAAGGTTGCCTAGAATGGCCAGGCTCGCCGTGGATTCCGACGCCCATCTCTATTTCGGTTGCGCCCAACGAGAAGGTCGCGCGCCGGGTATGCGGCACTGTAACGCCCGTCAGAGCCACGCCCATGGAACGGATTCGCCCGTTTAGCCCATCGCCGAGCGGCTTCATCTCCGCAAGCGGCCTCCCCTGTTCGGCGGCCGCCCCGACGATCTTTTCAACTATCAGGGTACCCGCTACTCCGCGGCGGCCGCGACCCTCGCCAGTCCGCGCGGTCTCGATGTCGTCGCAGACGATCACCATCTCGATCTCGTGGCGGCCGGCGGCCATCTCCATCGCCATCTCGAAGTTCATGATGTCGCCGTCGTAGTTCTTGACGATCAGCAAGCATCCGGCGCCGGTATCGGCTTCCTCGATGGCGCCGATGATCTGGCTCGGCGTCGGCGATGTGAAGACGTGCCCGACGCAAGCCGCATCCAGCATGCCTTGGCCGACGAAGCCGATATGCATGGGCTCGTGACCGGCACCGCCGCCAGAAATCACTGCGACCTTTCCGGCCGTGAGATGACGACGACGGATGCATTTGCGGTCGGCGCCGAACACGACGAAATCCGCATGGGCGCGTACGAAGCCTTCGACGCTTTCGGCGACCATTGTTTCCGCAGTGTTCATGAACTTCTTCATCGAGCCCCTCCCAAGGCGGCGATAGCGGATGCGTTCAATCGGTATGTCGGGCACGGTTGATCATTCCGCCGCTCCCGAGATCGCGGCAATCTTCTGGACCAGTTCCGAGATTGCCTCCTCCAGAAGGCGGTTTCTTCTCTCGTCGCCAAAATCGGGGACCATCAGTGACAAGTGCCGGAGCCTTTCCGAGGACCCGAATTCCGGCAGCTTTCCGGGATGGGCGTTCTGATAAGCTTCAAGAAAGCGTTCCTGTTCGGCGGCGCTGAAGTGGCAGACGCGGAAGATCGTCGCGAGATGGCGCGCCGGCAAGGGCGTCGCGTAGGTCGGGCTGGTTATCTGCGTGACGAAGCTGCGATGTTTTCCAAGCTCCGTCGCGAGCCGCTGGCGCATGCCAGACGGCCGGTTGTCGATGATCTGTGCCAGGATGGATTTGTAGCCGATGATGGCGTCTTCGGTGGTTTCGCGCGCCATACTACTCTCCGGCTGCCTGTGTCCCGTCGGCGTTCAACCCGACGATTGCCGATCTTATCGCGGGAAGTTGTGCCGGCGCCACGGAAAAATGTCGAAGGCCGACGGCAAGCAGTTCGGGCACCCGGCGCGGATCGCTCGCCATGTCCCCGCAGATGCTCACCGGTCGGGCGCCGGCAAGTTTCGTCGCCTGGGATAGCAGGCGCAGGACCGCCGGTCTTGCCCTGTCGCCATAGGCCGCGAAGTCGGAACTGTCGCGGGCCGCAGCCGCAAGATACTGCGCAAGGTCGTTGGTGCCGAAGGAAAAGAAGTCCGCCGTCGCAAATGCATCGAGCATCAATGCTGCGGCCGGCACTTCGACCATCATGCCGATCGGCGGAATGCGATGAGGGACGGACCGCCGCTGAAATTGCGCGGCTTCCTCCCGGAACATCTGCCGCATCTCGTCGACTTCGGAAGGGAAGGTCACCATCGGCAGCATAACGCGAAGGTCGCCGGAAGTGGCCGCGCGCAGCAGCGCGCGCGCCTGCACCCGCGCAATTTCCGGCCGGGCGAGGAGCAGCCGGATACCGCGGGGACCCATTGCAGATTCGGAGTCCGGCTCGTCCAGCCCTGCAAGCCTCTTGTCGCCGCCGACGTCCAGCATTCGGATGGTGACGGGTTTGCCTGCTGCCCATTCCAGGACGTGACGGTAGATCGCCAATTGCATGTCTTCGTTGGCGGCATCGGCGATCGAGGTTACGGCAAATTCGGAGCGTATCAATCCAATGCCGGCGATCGTCGCAGGGCCAATGAAATCGAGCTCGGCGGGATCGTTGAGATTGATCATCAAGCGGACGGGCACGCCGTCTGCAGTGTGAACCTCGCCGCCATCGGCAGTGCCCCCATTGCGCCGCGAAACCTCAGCGCGACCCGGGGGGGCGGATAGGGACGGCTCGAGCACTCCCCCAAGGATGATGGCGCCCGCGTCGCCATCAACCCCGACGCGGCATCCTTCTGCAATGCCAAAGGGTCCGCTGCCAACGACCATCGGTATCGACCTGGCGCGGGCGAGCAGGGCAACATGGCCAACGGCGCTACCGTTGAAGAGGGCGACGCCGCCGCCCGCCGACCAGTCATGCGCGAGGAAGCGGCTTGGCTCCATATCCCCACCGACGAAGATCGACCCGGCGGGAAAGCCCTCGACCCTGATGCCGGTCAATACGCCGAGGACGCGGTTCTTGACGTCCAGGATATCGATCGCGCGCGCGCGCAAATGTTCCTCCTCGGCAGCCTCCAGCTCGTGGATGTATCCGTCGAGGGTGCCGACCCAGGCGAAGACGGCGTTCATACCAGCTTCCATGCGCGCGCCGGTCATTTCCATGATCGTCGGATCGCGAAGAACCTCGACTTGGAAATCGATGATATCCCTGCCTTCGGCGCTTATGCCGCCGGTAAGGCCTTCAAGCTCGCCGATCGCCGTCTCGATGGCTGCCGCCAACGCTTCTTTTGCGGAAGCGGTCCCCTGGCGAGGTGCTAGCGGCGTCTTCTGCTGCTGCGCCAGATAGGCCGGTCCGGATGCAAAGCCGGGAGATGCGCTCGTTGCCTTGAGCCTACGCAGGTCGGCCATGCTTCTTGTCCTCATCGAAATTGCGTTCGATGAGCTCCTTCAACGCGCGGATCGCCTCCTCCGCAAGGATTCCGTCGGCCCTTATTCTGAGGATCGATCCCTTGCGAATCCGGGCGCCCATGATCTTGATGATGCTCTTGCCGTTCAGCCAGACATCGCTGCCGTTCACAGCGACCTCGATCGAGCACGGAAACGACTTGGCAAGTCGCGTGAACGCGACCGAGGGGCGGGCATGTAGTCCTACACCATGCTTCACTTCCACCTCCGTCTGGCAGCTGGCGTGCAGCGGGTCCACTTCTCGTATGTCGTTGCGCAATCCGCGGGTCATCAGGGCGAAAGCTCCTCGGCAGTGGCGACGACCTTCGCCAGTGAGGCGCCTCCGGAGGCTTCCGCGGCCGCGATGACCGCGCCTTCCACCAGCGGGGCGTTGCAGATGGAGACGAATTTCGAGCGCGGTGAGCCCAACATCTCGATCGCCATTTCGCTGTTGGTTTCGGCGCCGCCGAGATCGACGAAGATGGCAACTCCGGCATCGGACCACGCCGCTTCGATCGCCCGCAGAATGCCGCCGGCATCGGTACCGAGTTCGCCGCGAACATTGCCGCCGGACCAAGCAAGCGGCACGCAGTCGCCGACCATCTGGCGCACCATGTCGGCGATGCCCTGCGCCACAAGCGGCGAGTGGGAGACGATGACGATCCCCACATTTGCGGTCTTTTCATTCATTCCGGATGGTTCTCCTCGAGATAGCGGCAAATGGCCGTGGTCAGCAACGCGCAGCTCGAAGCGCCTGGATCCACGTGGCCGATCGAACGGTCGCCGAGATAGGACGCACGGCCGCGCATCGCCTTCATGGGAGCGGTGAGGTCGGCCGAGAGCTCCGCCCGCCGGGCGACATCGGTTAGAGGCGAGCGCTGTGCTACAGCGTCATGGACCGGATAGAGCACGTCGAGCAGGGTCTTGTCTCCCGGATGCGCGCGTCCGCGACGGGCAACGGCGTCGATCGCCTGCTTCAACACGACTGGAAACTCCTCTTCCCGACCCTGCTTGCGAAGCTCCCGGCCCATTTCCATCAGCAGTGTTCCATAGAGAGGACCGGCAGCACCGCCGATGCTCATCACCAGCGTCAACCCGATCTTCTCTAGGGCGTCGGGGAGTGGCAGGCTCGCGAAATCTTTCTCTTCGGCGCTCACCGCCTCGCAGCCGCGCTGCATGTTGGTGCCGTGATCGCCGTCGCCGATTTCGCGATCGAGCGCACATAGATGATCGCTGTTTGCCGCGATGGTCGCGCGGCAAGCTTCGATCAGTCCCGCAACCAGCACCGGCTCCGCCTGCACCTCAAATCCTCCCGCTCGCGACGCGTACTTACGCCATAGCTGCCGCGATCTCAAATGCTCTCGCAACCGCGACCGCGCCAGGATCAGGCACTCCTTCCAGATCCTGCTCGCCGATGTAGGAGGCGCGCCCGGCCCTTGCCTTCCTCATCGTCTTCGTCGACTCCGCGCCCGCTGCCGCTGCCTTCGCCGCCGCCGCGACATTGCCGGAGGTTAGGGCCTCGAGCGCCGGCGCAAGCGCATCGACCATCGTCCGGTCGCCGACGCCCGCCCCACCATAGAACGTCATCCGCTCAAGCCCGGCAAGGAGTGCCGCAGCGATATCCCGTTTTTCGGCCATTGCCTTGGAAGCGGCGGTAAAGAAGATCGACAGCAGTACGCCGCTCGATCCGCCCATGCTGGTGCTCAGGATCTCGCCGATCGACGCCAGGGTAGCGGACGGATCCTTCAGCGGCAGCATATCGAGGCGGGCAAGCACGCTGCGGGCGCCGGTTGCGACCGTGGATCCCGTATCGCCGTCCCCGACGCGGGCATCGAGGCGGTTGAGGTCGCTCTCGAGGGAGACGAGATGCTCGCAAAGCGCCGTGATCAGACCGCGGCTCCGACCGTCGTCGCTGGCGGCAACGTCGGCATTCGACCGGCCTGGCGTCCGCGGCGCCGCGATGACGGCGATCGGGTGGCGTTCGACCGCAGGCACCCAGGCGTGTGGCTCGACGGCCGCCAACAGCGCCGCCTCGCGGGCCGAGTCCAACCGGATCATGGACAGCGAGAATCCATTCATGTTCAGTGCGGTCATCATCGGCGCCGGACCAATGATCAGCTTGACGTGGCCGGCAAGGGACGAAGACAGGACGGCATTGGCGATGACGCCCATTTCGAGAGGCGGCACTGCTCCGAGGTTGTTTATGAGCACGGCGTAGCTTTGCGTGCCGTCGACTTTCGCTGATAGCCGCTCGACCATCGTGGCAACGATATCGACGACCGGCTGCAGGGCAATGCGCTCCGCACCCGGCTCCCCGTGGATGCCAAGACCAAGTTCGCCCTCGTTCGCGCCAAGGCGATCTTCATGAGCCTGTCCGGGCACGCTGCAGGCGGAGAGCGACATGCCGAGCGAAACGATATCCGTCGCCGCCGCGCCCGCGTGAGCAGTAACCGTTTTCAGATCAGCGCCAGCGTCGGCGTGGTATCCGGCGATCTTGTGGACGAAAAGGGTACCCGCTACGCCGCGCGGCTGTGTGATATCGGGGATGGCGATATCGTCGGCGACGATGACCATCTCGACGTCGAAACCTTCCGCGCGGGCCTTTTCAGCGGCAAGCCCGAAATTCAGGCGGTCGCCGGTATAGTTCTTGACGATCAGCAGGGTGCCTTTGGGCCCGGTTACCGCTCGGATCGCCGTCAAGACGGCGTCTACGCTTGGCGAAGCGAAGATATCACCGGATACTGCTGCCGTCAGCATGCCCTTGCCGACGAAACCGGCGTGCGAAGGCTCATGGCCGGCGCCGCCGCCGGAAATGATCGCCACCTTCGATTTGTCCCAGTCCGCGCGCAGGATCACCTTGATCTCGGGAAATGTGTCCAGGCGGGCAAGATGGCCGGCGCGGCTTGTCGAAAGCAGACCGTCCAGGGCCTCGGTGACGATGGTTTCCCGGCGGTTGAAGAAATGTTTCATTGATTGAGACCCATCAGTTTTTGCATGCCTGGTTTGGTTCAGTTTCCCATCTTCAGCCGAGCCGCTGTCCGCCCGCGTCGAAATAGAGCGGATCGCGCAGCGTCAGTTTGATCCGGTCGCCCGGCCGGATAGCGAGGTATGGATCGGCCAGGGTGACGAGCTTGTGATCGCGAACGCGAATGTGCAGATGGTTCTGGTCTCCCAGGTGCTCGATCCAGTCGACCTGCGCATTTGCGTCCTTGCTGGCCACAATGTCCAAATGCTCGGTTCGTGCGCCGATCGTCTTCGTCCCTGCCGGAGGATTGCCACCCGGCAGCAAATCGGCGGGCAGGAGATTGATGTGCGGCTGGCCGAGGCGCGCGGCGACATGAAGGCTTGAGGGATTGCCGTAGATTTCTCGAGGCGTTCCGACCTGCATGAGCTCGCCTTCCGCGAAGATGCCGATGCGGTCGGCCATGGTCATTGCCTCCATCTGATCATGGGTCACATAGAGCAATGTCGAGCCCAGTTCCTTCTGGATTCGTTTCAGTTCCAGCCGAAGCTCGGCGCGCAGCTTTGCATCGAGTGAGGAGAGCGGTTCGTCCATGAGGTAGATCGCGGGCCGGCGTACCAGCGCCCGGCCGATCGCGACGCGCTGCATCTCGCCACCGGACAAGCGGGTGGCACGGTTCTCCAGCTTGTGATCGATCCTGACCATGCGTGCGATCTCGCGGACACGCCAGTCGATTTCGTCGTTCGCCAACTGTCGCAGGGGTGCCTTAAGCGGGAAAGCAAGGTTTTCGTAAACCGTCATGTGCGGATAGAGCGAGTATTGCTGGAAGACGAAGGCGACGTCGCGCTCAGCAGGGGCTTCGCCAGCGACGTTGCGGCCCGCGATCTCGATCCGCCCACTATCGGGCCTCTCAAGGCCGGCGATGAGCCGGAGGGTCGTGGTCTTGCCGGCGCCGGTCGGCCCGAGCAGGACAATGAACTCGCCATCGCGGATCGCAAGGTTGAGACCGCTCACGGCCTGGGTGTCACCGAAGCGCTTGTTTAGCCCCTTGAGAACGATGTCAGCCATGACGGCCCCCCGAATAGAGCGTTGAATCAACCGCGCGTCCGGACTTGCAGTCGAAAAGTGCGAGATTGGTGTGGTTGAATTCAAGGCCGACCGTTTCACCGACCCGGAAGTTGCGGTTTGCGGGAACGCGGGCCTTGATCAAGCCACCCCTGGTTTCGATTGCCACGATCTGGTTGGTGCCGAGATATTCGCTGCCGTAGACGGCGCCGCGCAGAAGCGAAGCGTCGCTGAAGCGAATATGTTCGGGGCGCACGCCGAGCGCCAGCTCGCCTTCCGCCACGTCCTGATGGACCTCGGGAACGGCGACGTCGACGCCATCGAGGCAAACGGTGCATGCACCTTTCTGCAGGCTGGCGGTGAAGCGCATGAAATTCATCGGCGGCGAGCCGATGAAATCCGCGACATACATGGTCGCCGGCTTACTGTAGATCTCCTGTGGCGTGCCGAATTGCTCGATGACCCCGTGGTTCATGACGGCGATCTTGTCGGCCATCGCCATCGCCTCGTGCTGATCGTGTGTGACATAGACAGTCGTCGCGTGGATGCGGTTGTGCAACTCGCGCAGCTCGTGGACCATCACCTCGCGAAATTCGGCGTCGAGCGTGCCGAGGGGTTCGTCCATCAGGAAGCATTTCGGGCGCCGCACGATGGCGCGCCCGAGTGCCACGCGCTGGCGGTCGCCGCCGGCGAGGCCGGAAACGGACCTGTCGAGAATGTGGCCGATCTGCAGCAGGCGCGCGGTCTCTTCCACGCGGCTACGGATTTCCGCCTTCGGCATGCCTTGCGAAAGCAGCGGAAAGCCGATGTTCTTGCGCACGTTCATATGCGGATAGAGCGCGAAGAGCTGGAAGACGAAGGCGATGTCGCGGGCACTGGCGCGATTGAAGGTGACATCCTCGCCGTCGAGGTAAATCTTGCCGCTGCTCGGCAGTTCGAGGCCAGCGATCATGCGAAGCGTGGTTGTCTTGCCGCAGCCGGACGGCCCGAGCAGCGCCAGGAACTCGCCGTCATGGACGACGAAACTCGAATCCTGGACCGCAACGAAGCTGCCAAACTGCTTGCGGAGATGCTCGATTCTGATTTCGGCCATGGCTCACTCCGGAAATTTCGAGACGAGGATGAACATCGCTGTGCCCGCAAGCAGGATGATCAGCGAGTAGGTATACAGCACCAGCAGGAAGGGCTGGAACAGCATCAGGAAGCCTGCCGCGATCAGCAGGGTCGCAATGTTTTCCATCGGGCCGCGCCGCAGATAGAACGGTCGCTTCCGGCGGGCGGGGCGGGGCGTTTCGATCGAATTCGTCATTTGCGGACCGCTCCAAAGGTAATGCCGCGAAGCAGCTGCTTGCGCAGGAGGATGGTGAAGACGAGGATCGGCAGGAGAAAGATCGTCGTTCCGGCCGCAACGGCCGGCCAGTCCTGTCCGCCTTCGCCGATGATCGTCGGGATGAAGGGCGGCGCGGTTTGCGCGTCGCCCGAGGTCAAAAGTGCGGCGAAGGCATACTCGTTCCAGGCAAAGATCAAGCAGAAGATCGCAGTCGCCGCGATACCCGTCGTTGCCTGCGGCAGGACCACCTTGCGGAAGGCCTGCAGCCGCGTGTAGCCGTCGATCATCGCGGCCTCCTCGTATTCGCGCGGGATTTCGTCGATGAACCCCTTGAGAAGCCAGACGGCGAGCGAAACGTTGACCGCAGTGTAGAGCAGGATCATGCCGATCGCCGTGTCCGACAGCCCAAGCTCCCGGTACATTAGGTAGATCGGGATCGCGACGGCGATCGGCGGCATCATGCGCGTCGACAGTATGAAGAACAGCAGGTCGTCGGCGAGCGGCACGCGGAAGCGGGAAAAGCCGTAGGCGGCGAGCGTTCCGAGCAGCACGGCGAGGAAGGTCGAGCCGAAGGCAATCACCAGCGAATTGACGAAGCGCGGCAGGAAGTTCGATGGGCCGGCGATAACCATGTTGCGCTTGCGGGTCACCTCATCGCAGGTGCCAACCGGCTCTGGCAAAGCGGCGATATATTCCGGGGTCTGCCGTGTCCGCGTGGTGAAGAGATTGCAGTAGCCTTCGAGGGAGGGCGTGAAGACGATCTTCGGCGGGTAGCTGATGGAATCCGGCGGAGATTTAATGCTCGTCAGGAAGATCCAAGCCAAGGGTATCAGCGTGATCAGCGCATAGAGGATGACGATCGCGCTGGCGACCCGCTTGCTGGTGAGACTCGGCTCGACGACCGAATGGGCGGAGTTGACGGAGCTCATCGTTGCTTCACCTTGTTGAGAGCCTTGACGTAAATGTTGGCGAGGCCGAACACCGCGACGAAGAGAACGATAGCGAAGGCGGAGGCGCGGCCGGTTGCCCAGCTTTCGAACGCCGCGCGCTTCAGGGTGATTGAGGCGATCTCGGTGATCGAGCCGGGCCCTCCGCCAGTCAGCAAGGTCACCATGTCGAACATCTTGAAATTTTCGATGCCCCTGAAGAGGATGGCAAGCATGATGAAGGGCAGCGCCATCGGCACTGTGATCGACCAGAACTGGCGCCATGCCGAGGCACGGTCGACCTCCGCCGCCTCGTAGATATAGTCCGGGATCGAGCGTAGGCCGGCCAGACAGATGAGCATCACGTAGGGAGTCCACATCCAGGTATCGACGATGATGATCGCCCAGGGCGCCAGCGAGACGTCCCCCAGCATTCTGATCTCGGAGGTCGGAATGCCGCTGACCAGCGACACCGCATAGGCGAAAAGGCCGATCTGGGGCTCGTAGAGAAAGCGCCAGAAGTTGCCAACCACGGCGGGGGAAAGCATCATCGGGATAAGGATGATCGTCGTCCAGAAGGCGTGACCGCGAAATTTGCGGTCGATCAGATATGCCAACATGAAACCGATCACCGTCTGCAGCAGGATCGTCCAGAAAACAAAGTGCGCCGTGGTCTGCATGGCTTGCCAGATGTCCGGATCCGTCAGGACGCGCTCGTAGTTCCTGATGCCAACACCCTCCACCACGGCATTCGGCCGGTTGGCGCGGTAATTCGTGAAGGAGAGATAAATTGCCCAGACCAGCGGGAAGATGTTGATCGCGAGCAGCAGGATGATGGCGGGTGCGATGAACACCCAGGCGATCGCTCTATCCGACAGGCCGCGGACGCGTCGGGCAAGCGCTGTCGGAGTTGCCCTTGCCGTGGCGGCCGCGGTGCTGTCGACGATGGAGGAGGGGGAAATGGTCAAGGCGTCACCTGAACTCTGTGGATATGAGGAATCGGGCGGCCCGGTTCTTTTGCCGATCCGGGCCGCGATCCAGAGACGGAGGCTGCGTGGGCGGTCAGACACTAGATCTTGCCGTCGTCCTTAAAGACTTCCGACCAATCCTTCACCAGGCCATCAAGCGCTTCCTGAGCGGTGCCGTTGCCGGCCACGACGTAGTTATGAACGCGCTTCTGCATATCCTGGAGGAGGGTTGCGTAGCTCGGCTCGGCCCAGAAATCCTTGACGATCGCCATCGAGTCCAAAAACGCTTGGGCGTAGGGCTGGCTGGAGGCAAAGTCCGGTGCATTGACGACCGATTTCAGGCAGGAGTAGCCGCCGAGTTTCCACCATTTGGCCTGGACGTCAGGCTGGGCGAACCACTTGATGTATTGCAGTGCGGCGTCCTTCTTGTCGGAATAGGAGACGACCGAGATGCCCTGTCCGCCAAGCTGAGCGAAATGCTTCTTTTCAGCCGGATTGGGGAAGAAACCGATCCGGTCGCCGCCGACCTTCTCGTCCTTGTAGAGACCGGGCCAAGTGAAGGCGAAGTTCATTTGCATCGCGACCTGGCCGGATTTGAAGGCATCGGCGGACTCCACCATGTAAACGTTGGAGCTGCCGGGCGGTGTGCAGCAATCATAGAGCGATTTGTAAAATTCCAGGCCCTTGACCGCGTCGGCCGAGTTGACGAAGCCTTCCATCTCGTAAGGCTTCTTCGGGTTGTCGTACTGGAAGCCCCAATCATAGAGGACGTTGGTCACGCCCATGGTGATGCCTTCCGAGCCCCGCTCGGTGTAGATCGAGGCACCATAGACGGTGTTGCCGTCGATCTTGCGCTTCTGAAAGAACTCGGCAATCTGCTTCAGCTCGTCGTAGGTCTTCGGGGCCGCGAGATCCCGGCCATACTTTTCCTTGAATTCCTTCTTCAGTTCCGGTCGCTCGAACCAGTCCTTGCGATAGGTCCAGCCGACCACGTCGCCCATTGCGGGCAGCGCCCAATAGTTGGGGGAGTTCTTCGGCCACTCCGAATAGCCCACGACCGTCGCCGGCACGAAGTCATCCATCTTGATGCCTTCCTTGTCGAAGAAGTCGTTCAGCTTGACGTAGTGGCCATTCTCGGCCGAACCCCCGATCCACTGGCTGTCGCCGATGATGAGATCGCACAGCTTGCCATGGGAGTTCAGTTCGTTGAGAAAGCGGTCGGCGTAGCTCGTCCAGGGAACGAACTCGAACTTCATCTGGGTGCCGGTCTTGGCGGTGAAGTCCTTCGACAATTCCACGAGCGCGTTCGCCGGATCCCAGGCCGCCCAACAGAGTGTCAATTCATCAGCCTTCGCGAGGCTGGGTAATGCCGGCGACAGCGCAAACGCCGAGGCCAGCCCAAGAAGGGCTTTCGATCTTTTCAGCATAAGTTCCTCCCAGAACAAAGCCGGCTCCCCGCCGGCGCCGCAAGTCCATCCACTTCAGAGAATGCTCACATGAACTCCTCAACCATCATGTTTAGCAATATGTTTAGTAATAGACAATTTTATAAACATTGCAAGCAGGTTTTGTTGCTGCAGCGCACAGGGCCGACGCGAGCGCTGCCGTGAGCTTGAGGGGGTTAGCGCAAACGATGTTGGACCGGGCTTCCGCGCAGTGCCGCTCCGGATCCCATGCAGCTCGGCCACGGCACGGATACGAGCGAGTCCGAGGCCGCCAGCGGGGTTGGCTCAGTTTTCTTGATACGGTAGAGACGTCGGACCGTTGTCCGCTCGAGCAGAGAAATGCCGGGACCATTGTCGGACACCTCCGCGATGACAGAGTCAGCATGGTTTTCGAGCGACATCCTGATCTGCGTCCCGGCGCGCAATGCCAGATGGCATTCTCGACCCGATTGGAGAACATTAGACGGGCACTCGGCCCCCGAATTCCAGCCGACCCGACATATTTTCACGCGCGAGATGAAGTGCACCCCGAATTTGTGCCAGCGGGAGCTGGAATTTTCGGGGTTACGGCTCAGCGCGGCGGGGGTGCCGATGAGCCGTTCATGAGCGAAATCGGCACCTTGTTGCCGATCGCGCTATGTGGCCGGAACTCGTTGTAGTCTCTACGCCAATCCTCCATCTTCGCCCGCGCGTCGTCATCCGCCATTGCGATGCAATGGCGTGGGCTCATGAACCAATGAGCGTTCAGGCACTCGGCGCGGAACTTGCCATTGAAACTCTCGATGTAGCTGTTGTCGGTCGGCTTGCCAGGCCGGGAGAAGTCGAGCACCACGCCCTTATGGTAGGCCCACAGGTCGAGGTCGCGCGAGGAGGAAAATCATGAGCACGAACTATATCGTGATTGAGGACTGGCACATTCTGACCGAAGCCGAGGCGATCGCGGTTGCAGTCAACCGGTATGGTGAAGATGAAACCACGTCGGTTGCCTATTGTGCACTTGAGACGTGAGGCGATTGTGGTGACCCAGAGTACCGATTCTGGTTCGGCTTGTTTCTCAAACTCATACAGCGGGAGCATGTTGGCTGGGCCTAGTGATCATGACGACGGCTGTGCCATTCTTGTTCGCCGGACATTTTGTGGACGTCGCATATCAGCACAGCTTACCTATCCAGTTGATTTATTCTTTTGTATCTTCGAGCCGATCACGCTGATTTATTAAGGCTGATTTATTAAGATAGTCAGCGACAAACGCATCATCACATGCGCGCGAACCGCATCCGGATCGCTGCCTTCCGGCGCAAAGACCCGTCGCTCATCTGCCAGTTCAACGACAAAATTAGGCTCGGCATCAAACGCCCTTAAGCCAGGCATCTAGGCCCTTGGCTGCCGCACGCCCGGTCGCAAAGCAGGCAGTGAGGAGGTAGCCGCCCGTCGGCGCTTCCCAATCGATCATCTCGCCGGCAACGAACATGCCGGGGAGCTTCTTCAGCATGTATCCGTCGTCGAGTTCACCCCAACGGATGCCGCCGGCCGACGAAATGGCTTCGGCGATCGGCCTTGGCCTCAGCAGAGGAATCGGCAGGGCCTTGATCAAGCACGCAAGTCTTTCTGGATGAGAAAGCGAAGTCGGATCGGCAAGCTCGCGCAGCAAGCCCGCCTTGACGCCTTCGATGCCGGCACCCTTGCGCAGGCGATTGGAGAAGCTGGCTTTGGGATCCTGCCGCGCCAGATTGCGCGCCAGACGCTCCTCGTTTCGGCCGGGTGCTAGATCGACAATGAGCGATGCGTCACCCTTTCTCGCCAAACGATCGCGCAGCGAGGCGGCATGCGCATAGACGAGACTGCCCTCGATCCCGGCTTTCGAAATGACGAACTCGCCGGGGAACGTTCCGGCCTCCGATGTCGCCGTGACGGCCTTGAGGGGTTCGCCGGCAAAGCGCTCCCTGAATGGCGCACTCCAGGTCACGTCGAAACCGCAATTGGCCGGCTGAAAGGCGGCGATATCGATCCCCTTGTCGCGAAGCCAGCTGACCCATGCCGCGTCCGAACCCAGCCGGGCATAGCTTGCACCGCCGAGCGCGAGCAGAACGGCGTCGTGTCGGACAGCCTCGCGTCCCCGCGGCGTTTCGAACAGCAGGCAGCCATCGTCGAAAGCGCACCAACGATGCCGGGTCAGGATGGTGACGCCTCGCGCCTCCAGCCTCGCCAGCCAGGCGCGCAGGAGTGGGGATGCCTTCATGACTTTCGGGAAGATGCGTCCGGATGAGCCGATGAAGGTTTCGGTTCCCAGGCCCTCCGCCCAGGCCCTGACGTCATTGGGGCCGAATTCATCGAGCGCGGCGCGCAATCGGGTCGAAGCTGTGCCGAACCGGTCGGCAAAAAGATGATAATCTTCCGAATGAGTGATGTTGAGACCGGACTTCCCCGCCAGCAGGAACTTGCGCGCGACCGTCGGCATGCTGTCGTAGACCACGATGCGATGACCGAGCAGGGATAAGGTCTCCGCCGCCATCAGCCCCGCAGGTCCGCCGCCTATGATTGCGATTTGCTTTTCAGTCATGCTCGTCCGCTGCCGCTTGCCTATTGCTCTCTAGGACCGGACCGGGTGCGAAAGCAAGATCGTTGCGGTCTTCCGGCCGATTTGGCGCTTCGATCCGGCCGGTTCCGGCGAAAGCGCCAAGCCCCACGTTTTCGGGCGCTTTGCCGCCATATGCCCATTTAAACCGATATAACCATATGGTTACTATAGCCCGAGATTCGCCAGGGACTGTCAACTTATGCGATGATCGGTTACTTATCGGCGTCAGGAAAGACCGCATAAGCCCTATGAAATGCCGCCGGGAGCCATGATGTCGGAAGCCAAAATTGTGAAGCGCAGCGCAAAGAGCGCAGACCCAGCGAATGCAGAAAAAGCGACCGCGCGCGCAGCTCCGGAACGGCCTCGGCTTAGGGATGCGGAACGCACCAGCAAGGCGATCCTCGCAGCCGCGACCAAGGAATTTGCCGAGCGCGGCTATGGCGGCGCGCGCGTCGATGCCATTGCCGAACGCGCCAAGATCAACAAGCGGATGCTCTACCACTACTTCGGCGGCAAGGATGCGCTCTACGTCGCCGTTCTGGAGGGCAGCTATATCGCCATCCGCTCGGCGGAGGCGCGGCTCGATCTCACGCATCGTTCGCCCGAGGACGGCATGCGGGACCTTGTCGTCTTCACCTGGCAGTATTTTCTGGATCATCCAGAATTCCTCGGGATTCTCAGCACGGAAAACATGCACAAGGCGCGCTTTCTTAAGCGCTCGGCGCGTATTTTCGAGCTGCATTCGCCGCTCGTCGCCGAAATCTCCGGCTTGCTCGACAGAGGTGCTGCAGTCGGCGTGTTCCGTGCCGGTTGCGATCCGGTGAAAATCTATATGAGCATTGCGGCACTCGGCTCGTTCTTCCTGACGAACCGCTGGACGCTCTCGACGATCTTCCGCCGCAACCTCTCTGAAAAGGCCGAAATCGATGCGTGGGGCGAGCATATCGTCGACGTCATTTTCGCCTACCTGCGCCCCTAGCGCCGGATAGTTTCAGGTCCAACCGGCCTAGAAACTGAATCCGCGCTGGAATCAAATAAATAGAGTATGGTGTCGTCCGAAAACTGCTTACACGTTTCGGCATCGTGCTCTGAGCGCTTCATCTCGACAAGCTGATGGTCACACATCCCTGTTGCCGCGACCATTGAGGATGGTCGTTGACAGCATCGCTTCCTCATGCCAGTTATGTAACTATATAGTTATTTACGGGAGGAAGAACTCATGGCAACGAAGCCGATCGGCATCATCATGCACGGCATTACCGGCCGTATGGGCTATAACCAGCATCTCGTGCGCTCCATCCTGGCAATTCGCGAACAAGGCGGCGTCCTGCTGTCGAACGGCGACAGGCTGATGCCCGAGCCGGTTCTCGTCGGCCGCAATGCCGAAAAGATCGAGGCCGTTGCCCGCAAGCATGGCCTTTCCAAGACGACGACCGATCTCGATGCCGCTCTTGCCGATCCCAACAATACGATCTTCTTCGATGCCGGTTCGACGCAGATGCGTGTCGAGCTTCTCGAGAAGGCGATTGCCGCCGGCAAGCATGTCTACTGCGAAAAGCCAATCTCCGAGACGCTCGAGGAGGCGTTGTCGGTTGCCGCTTCGGCCGAGCGCCGCGGCGTCAAGAATGGCGTCGTCCAGGACAAGCTGTTCCTGCCGGGGCTGCGCAAGATCGCCATGCTGCGCGATAGCGGCTTCTTCGGCAAGATTTTGTCGGTGCGCGGTGAATTCGGCTATTGGGTCTTCGAGGGCGATTGGGGCGTCAAGGCGCAGCGCCCTTCCTGGAACTACCGTAGAAAAGACGGTGGCGGCATGATCCTCGATATGCTGCCGCATTGGCGCTACGTGCTCGACAATCTCTTCGGCGAGGTCAAGTCGGTCAGCTGCCTCGGTGCCACCCATATTCCAAGCCGCGTCGACGAGAACGGCAACACCTATGCCGCCGATGCCGACGATGCTGCCTATGCCACTTTCGAGCTCGAAGGCGGCGTTATCGCCCATATCAATTCCTCCTGGGCGGTCAGGGTTCGTCGTGACGATCTCGTCACCTTCCAGGTCGACGGCACGCATGGTTCGGCGGTCTGCGGCCTGATGCGCTGCTGGACGCAGCATCGCGTCAACACGCCAAAGCCGGTCTGGAACCCGGATCAGCCGCAGCCGATCAATTTCTTCGACACCTGGGAAGAGGTGCCGGACACGCAGGCCTTCGACAATGGCTTCAAGGCGCAGTGGGAGCAGTTCCTGTGCCATGTCGCCGAGGACGCGCCGTGGAAGTTCACGCTACGCGAGGGCGCCAAGGGCGTGCAGCTGGCGGAGCTTGCGCAAAAGAGCTGGGCGGAGCGTCGCTGGATCGACGTGCCCTCGCTTTCGGTCCGCTAGGAGGCTGGTCTGATGACGAAAAGCCTTCGCTTGCCGATGGTGGACGGCGCCATCGCCGCCTTCACTCCCGCCAACGAGCCGCTGATTGCGCCCGTGAAGCCTGCGGGCGGTCATCATTTCAATCGCGTCGCCTATGCTGCCGCACATGTCGTGGTCGACGCGTTTGCCGACAACGATCCCTGGCTCGACCGAAATATCGATTGGGAACGCACCATCGCCTTCCGTGAATATCTTTGGGGTCTCGGCCTCGGCGTGGCGGAAGCGATGGATACCGCGCAGCGCGGCATGGGCCTGGACTGGGCCGGCGCGAAAGAGCTGATTGCTCACGCTCAGTCGGCGGCCCGCGGGCGGCCGGATGCGGTGATCGCCTATGGCGCCGGCACCGATCACCTGCAGCCCGGCCCCGATGTCACGATCGACGATGTCATTCGCGCCTACGAGGAGCAGATTACCTATGTGGAAGGGCAGGGCGGCCGCATTATTCTGATGGCAAGCCGCGCGCTCGCCGCCGCCGCCAAGAGCCCGGACGACTATATCCGTGTCTACGACCGCATCCTCGGTCAGGTCAAAGAGCCTGTCATCATTCACTGGCTCGGCTCGATGTTCGATCCGGCGCTGGCAGGCTATTGGGGATCGGCCGATGACATGCAGGCCATGGAGACGGCGACTGCAATCATCAACCAGAATGCTGCCAAGGTCGATGGCGTGAAGATTTCGCTGCTCTCGGCGGAAAAGGAAATCGTCATGCGCCGCCGGCTCGATCCGTCGGTGAAGATGTATACGGGCGACGATTTCAACTATGCCGAACTGATCGCCGGGGATGAACAGGGCTACTCGCACGCATTGCTCGGCATCTTCGATGCTGTCGCGCCGGCCGCAAGTGCGGCGCTTGCAAAGCTTGCTCAGAACGATCTCGACGCCTTCCATGCGATCCTTAAGCCGACCGTGCCGTTATCGCGCCATATCTTCAAGGCACCGACGCGCTTCTATAAGACCGGCGTCGTCTTCCTCGCCTACCTCAACGGCTTCCAGGACCATTTCCAGATGCTCGGCGGTCAGCAGAGCGCCCGCTCGATCCAGCACCTTTCCGAGCTGTTCCGCTTGGCGGATGCGGCGCGCGTGCTGCGCGATCCGGATCTGGCGACCTATCGGATGAAGTCGATCCTTGCCACTGTTGGCATCGACTAGAGCATGATCGGGGGAGGATCATCACGATGGCCATAGAGGGTCTGTCCATCAATCTGGCGACGGTGCGCCAGCAATATGACATGCGCCAGGCGGTCGAAGCATGCCTGAAGCAGGATATCGTCGCGATCGCTCCCTGGCGCGATCAGGTGCACAAGATCGGGCTTTCGGAAGCCGCGCGCATCGTTGCCGACAATAAGCTGAAAGTAACCGGGCTTTGCCGCGGCGGCATGTTTCCCGCTGCGGACGCCGAGGGCAGGACGGCTGCAATCGACGACAACAGGCGCGCGATCGATGAAGCAGCCGCGCTGAATGCCGATTGCCTCGTCCTCGTCGTCGGCGGATTACCGGCGGGATCGAAGGATATCGCTCATGCCCGCGAGATGGTGGCCGACGGCATTGCCGCGATCCTGCCGCATGCCCGAAGTGCGGGAATTCCGCTGGCGATCGAGCCCCTGCACCCGATGTATGCGGCCGATCGCGCCTGCGTGAACACGCTGGAGCAGGCGCTCGATATCTGCGATCTTCTGGGCGATGGCATCGGTGTCGCCATCGATGTCTATCATGTCTGGTGGGACCCGAAGCTCTATGAGCAGATCGCTCGTGCCGGTGCCGGCCGCCGCATCCTGGCGCATCACATCTGCGATTGGCTGGTGCCAACGATGGACCTGCTGCTTGATCGCGGCATGATGGGCGATGGCGTCATCGACCTCAAACGTATTCGTACCGAGATCGAGAAGGCGGGTTTTTTCGGCCTGCAGGAAGTGGAGATCTTCTCTGAGAATAATTGGTGGAAACGGCCGGGCGAAGAGGTTCTTTCCACCTGCATCGAGCGTTTTCGCACCGTTTGCTGAGATACAGCCCTGCAGGCGGAGATCGGCAAAAAAACCGGGCCAGCAAGTGGCCCGGCGATATCTCGAAGCGTCGATGCGGCGGCTTATTCGGCCGAAACGATCTTGCCGCCTTCCCACTTGTAAAGCGAGAAGCTCTGCGAGGTCAGGTCGCCGGTTTCGCCATAGGTGACTTTGCCGATGGCGGTATCGACCGGTTCGCCCTTCTTCAGAGCAGCGCCGACGGCTTCGGCATCATCCGCCTTGCCGGCTTTCTCGATGCCGGCCTTCAGCACTTCCACGGCGGCATAGGCGTTCAGCGTGAAGGCTTCGGCCGGAATATTGCGTGCCTTCAGGGCGGCAACGGCGCTCTGCGAAGCCGGGTTCTTCAGGGCGTCGGACGCATTGGTGAAGAGCGTGCCGGCGGCGGAATCGTTGGCGATCGCCCAATATTCGGTGTTGGACAGGCCGTCGCCGCCGATGATCTGAGCCTTGACGGAGATGTCGTGCAACTGGCGGGCCAGCAGACCGGCTTCCGGATGGTAGCCGCCGAAGTAGATCACCTCGACGCCTGCCTGTTTCAGCTTCGTCGTCAGGGCGCTGTAGTCTTTTTCGCCGGCGGTCAGCGAATCGTTGACGGCTTCCGTGACGCCACCCTTGTTGAGGGTCGCCTTGAAGGCGTCCGCCAGGCCCTTGCCGTAGGCGCCCTTGTCGTTGAGGATGGCGATCTTCTTGTCCTTGAAGTTCTTCACCACATATTCGGCCGCGACGGTCGCCTGCTGGTCGTCACGACCGCAGGTGCGCAGGATGTTGGTCAGGCCGCGATTGGTCAGATTCGGAGCCGTCGCGGTCGGCGTGACCATGAGGATACCGTTTTCAGAGAGTGCGTCCGAAACCGGGATGGCAACGCCCGATGTGACCGGGCCGACGACGAAGCGGATGCTCTCGCCGACGAAGCCGTTGGCGACGGATACGCCCTGCTTCGGGTCGCCGGCGTCGTCGCCAAGCTTCAGAACGAGCTTCTGGCCGAGAACGCCGCCGCTCTTGTTGATTTCGTCGACGGCGGTCTGTGCGCCATTCTTGACCTGTTCGCCATAGGCCGCGACCGGGCCGGTCAGCGGTGCGATGAGGCCGATGGTGATGTCCGCATGCGCGAGAGGTGCGAAGGCCAGCGAAGCGACGAAGGTCGCGGCCGTCAATGTCTTCAGACTCATGTTAGCTCTCCTTGGATAGGCGCGGCAGCGCCCTTTGAACCCGCCCGCAATCGCCTGTCTCGACGCGCAAACTGCCGTGTGGCGTTCTTTTCAAGAAGACAGAACTGATATCAAGCCGATGAGCCCTTTCGGACATTTTTTGATCTTGAAAGCGCTCATATGGGTATTTTCTGTAGGAATATTGCGACGATTCCGCAAGAAAATAACCGTCGCAAAGACAATTTAGACGATTTTTCGTGAAATTTTGACGACGGGTGGTTGTTGTATCTTCGCCGTAACATTGTTGCCGTCGCAGCACAGCTTAGGTACCTTTAATCGGTCACGGCATCGCGCCAAGCTTGCCGATAGCGTTTCAGCCCGCGAAGCTCGGCGCGGATGGGCGCATTCTCCGCGATGGCAGCCAGCCGAATGCCCGTTAAAAGGGCGGCACCCTGGCTTGTTCCCGTCGAACCCGGCAAGGCGATGACATCGCTAGACGTCACCGCGGCCAGGGCGGTGAGATAGGCGCGATTGAACGCAAACGGACCCTCGACGAAGATCGGCCCCTTGGCGCCGATCAGATCGAGGCAGGCATTCGTCATCAGCGCAAGGTAAAGGCTGACGGTTGCGAGCCGTTCGGCGATATCCGTCGCATTGCCGATCCATTGCATTTTCCTGCCCGGAAAAGGCCCGGATCCCTCGACCACATTGGGCAGCAGCATGAGGCCTTTCTCGATCACCGCTTCAAGGGCGCCCTCGACGGCGTCTGGCGATGCGCTGCCGATTTCGGCAGCCAGAATCTCAAACTCGCGACCGCCCATGAAACGGGCTGACGGCACGGCGCGGCCGTAGACGTCGACGTTGGCGAGCGCATCGCGCTTGGGATCGAGATGATCGAGATCGCCGCCAACGCCGAAGCTGATCACCCACGTCCCCGTCGAGACGACTGAGAAGGGGGCTTCGTTCTCGACCAGATGCGGCAAAAGCGAGGCGTTTGAATCATGAATGCCGCAATAGACGGGCACCGGCTTCGTGAGCCCCATATCTGAGGCAAGTGCTGGCAGCACCGGCCCGAGCGCATCGAAAGCCGAACGAACCGGTGCCATCAGTGCGCGAATACCAAGAGTGTCGACCAGAGACGAATAGCTTTGCGTGGTCGGGTTCCAGAGATCGGTGTGGCAGCCGAGCGACGTCACCTCGTTGGCGGCGATGCCGGTCAACCGGAATGCCCAATATTGCGGATAGGTGAGGATCGTGGCGACGCGGGCAAAATCGACCGGAAAGATGCTTTTCAGATAATGGATCTGCGCGCCGACATTGAGCCCGACCGACAGTCCGGGCGAAAACGTCTCGGCGAAGTCCGGCCGCAATTGTGCATAGGAGTCCTGAACGGCTTGGGGATAGCCGTGCTCATAGTCGAGAACCGGCATAGCAAGGCTGCCATCGGCGGAAAGCAGCACGGCGGAGGCGCCGTGCGTGGTGATCGAAATGGCATCGAATCCCGGTGTGCCGGCAAAGCCCTTGAGGGCAGAGACGATGAAATCCCACAAGCCTTCGATATCGTAGTGCGGGTAGGTGCCTGATTTCAGAACGCTGTTTGCGGTCCTGACGGCGGCGATCTCGGCGCCTGTTCCAGCATCGAGCACGACGACCTTGGCGTTGGTCTTGCCGATGTCGATGACGGCGATATGGCGGTAGGCGGTCGCGTTGCTCATGGCAGATAAAAGACCGTGACGAGATCGCTCTGAACCGGCGAATTGTCGGGATTGGTCGCCATGATATCGGCCATATGCGCCCACCATCTTTTCATCACAGGGTGCTCGGGCAGGCTTATCATGGTGTGATCCTTCGGTCGCGTCAGCACGCCGAAAAGCGTGTTCGTCTGGCGGTCGAGATGAATAGAGTAGTCGGTCACCCCGGCCTGATGCAGCAGCTCCACGAGCTCGGGCCAGATTTCATCGTGGCGCTTCCTGTATTCCGCTTCCATGCCGGGCTTGAGCGTCATCTTGAAGGCGTGGCGTTCGAGAGCTGATGTCATTTGGAGCTCATGGTCTTGATGCGCCGGGCAATGATCGGCAGCGCGATGGTGATGATGAGAAGAAGGCCAATGAAGATCGACATGACGATGCCCGGAACGTTGAGCAGGCCGAGGCCGAAGGTGACCAAGCCCATCACGAAGGCGGCAATGACGACGCCGCCGATCGTCCCCGAGCCGCCAAGGATCGATACGCCGCCGAGTACCACCATGGTGACCACCTCCAGCTCCCATCCAAGCGCGATCGAGGGGCGCGTGGAGCCGAGGCGCGAGGTGAGACAGACGGCGGCAATGCCGCTCATCAGGCCGGTCATGAGAAACAGGATGAACTTGACCCGCTCGACCGGGATGCCCGAGAAGCGCGCGGCAAAGTCATTATTGCCGATGGTATAGACCTGCCGTCCGAAATTCGTCGCGTGCAGCAGAATTGCGAAGGCAATCGCCAAAACGATAAACAGCACAAATTCGAACGAGAAGACCCAGACGACATAGCCCTGGCCGAAATAGGCGAAACTATCCGGATAGTTGCCATAGGCCTGATCGCCGAGCACGATGTAGGAGATGCCGCGAAACAGGCTCATCGTGCCAATGGTGACGACGATCGACGGCAGTTTCAGCACGGAAACCAGGAAGCCATTGAAGATGCCGCAGGCCAAGCCGACGCCGAGGCCGATCGCGACGAGGCCGGGCGTGCCGACGCCAACTTGCGCCGCAGCGCCCATGGCCGTCGAGGCGAGCGCGATGATAGCTGCGACCGAAAGGTCGATCTCGCCTGCGATGACGAGCAGCGCCATGGCAAAGGCGATCATCGCCTTTTCGGTGAAATTGAATGTCGCGTCCGAGAGATTGTAGGGATCGAGGAAATAGGGAGAGGCCAGCGAATTGAAGATGAAGATCGCGACCGCGACACCGAGGAGCAGCGTTTCCCAGCTTGCCATGATGCGCTTAAAGGGCGTGCCGAGGCGATCCGGAATGGCACGCTTTTCCGCGGTTGCCGTTTGCGAACCGTTGCTCATGCGTGTGCTCCCTGGCTGGCGGTGTCCTTGGCGGCCTGATCCCGAAGGATGATGCGGCCGCGATTGCGTTCACGCCGGGCGTTGAAGACGACGGCAAGGATGATGACGGTCCCGGAGATCGCCATCTGCGTGAACGGTGAGATACCGATGACTGGCAAGGCATTCTTGATGACGCCGAGGAAGAGGGCGCCCAATACGGCGCCGGCGACGGAGCCGACGCCGCCGGCGATCGAAATGCCGCCGATGACGCAGGCCGCTACGCTATCGAGCTCGAAACCGTTGGCGATATCGACATAGGCGACTGCGTAGCGCGACACCCACAGATAGCCGCTGAGCCCGGCGAGCGCGCCGGAGAGAACGAAGGCGAGGAAGCGCGTCCAGCCGACGTCGATGCCGGCATAGACGGCCGCCACCGGATTACCGCCGCTGGCATAGGCCGAGCGCCCGAACTGCGTGTAACGCAGCACCAAATACATCATCAGTACGATCGCAATGCCGATCCAGGCAAGCACGGGCAGGCCGAGAAGCAGCGTGCGCGGCACGTTCAGGAAGATCGGCGTGAACTGGTGGGCATTGACCCAGGCGCCGCCCGACAGTACGAAAGCCATGCCGCGATAGATCGTCAGGGTGCCGAGGGTGACGACGATCGGTGGGATTTCCAGCGCCCAGACGAGATAGCCGTTGATGGCACCGAGAGCCGCACCCATCAGGATTGCCATCACGACGAGTGCGACCAGCGGAATGTCGGGATAGGCGGCGTTCAGCATCGCAACCGCCATGCCCGTTAAGGCCAGGTTGGCCGCGACGGACAGATCGATCGACTTCGTCAGGATGACCGTCATCTGGGCAAGCGCCAGGATGATCAGGATCGACGTGTCGTTGAAAATATTGGCGAGATTGGCGGGCTCGGCAAAGCCGGCCGCACGCGTTGTGAAGCCGGCGATCATCACGGCGATGATGATGGCGAGCAGTGTCTCGCGCTTTTTGAGGATGCGTGGCATCCCGTCCCTCCCTAAGCATTTCCCGTGGCGGCGCGCACCAAGGTTTCCGGCGTCAGCCCTTCGCGCTCGAACAGGCCCGCGGACAGACCTTCCTTCATGACCAGCACGCGATCCGACATGCCGAGGATCTCGGGCAATTCGGAGGAGATCATGATGATGCTGAGGCCTTCGGCCGCCAGCTCGCTGATGAAGCCATGGACGGCGGCCTTCGAGCCGATATCGATCCCCTTGGTGGGCTCGTCCAGAATGATGATCTTCGGCTGTGTCGCCAGCCATTTGCCGATGACCACCTTCTGCTGGTTGCCGCCGGAGAGCGTTCCCACAGGCACGGAAAGGGCGGCGGCGCGCAGATCGAGCCGTTCGGCATATTTGCGGGCAAGCGCAAATTCATTGGCCGCCTTCAGGAAGCCCTTGCGCGAGGTGCGCCCGAGCGACGGCAGCGACATGTTCTGATAGATCGGCATCGGCAGCGCCAGTCCGTGGCGGCCGCGCTCTTCCGGCACATAGACGATGCCGGCGGCAATGGCATCCTGTGGCGAGTGCACCTGAATTTCCTGTCCGTCGAGTGTCAACCGTCCGGAGAGTGGTCTCGTGATGCCGAAGAGCGATTGGCAAAGCTCGGAGCGACCGGCGCCGATCAGGCCGTAGACGCCGAGGATCTCGCCGCGCCGCAGCTTGAAGGAAATGTCGCGGAATTCCGTGCGGTGACAGTATTTGTCAACCTCGAGGACGGTATTTCCAATGGTGACGGGCACTTTCGGGAAAGCGTCCTTGACGTCACGTCCGACCATCATGCGGACGATCTCGTCCTGGGGCGTCGTCTTCAGCTCGCCATGGCCGACGGCGCGACCGTCGCGGAAGACGACGAAATTATCAGCGATTTCATAGAGCTCGTCGAACTTGTGGCTGATGAACAGGATCGCCTTTCCCTTCGCCTTCAATCCCTCGACGATGCGGAAGAGATCGTCGATCTCCTTGCGGGACAGGGCGGCGGTCGGCTCGTCCATGATGACGATGCGAGCCTCGATCGACAAAGCGCGCGCGATCGCGACAAGATGGCGCTGCGCAATGGAGAGGTCTTTCAATCTGGTTGCGGGATCAATCGCGCTTTCCAGCGATTCAAGGAGTTGGCTTGACCGGCTGTTCATCCTCTTCCAGTCGATGGTGTGCCAGGAGGTACGCGGCGCATGACCGAGGAAGATATTTTCGGCGACGGTCAGCTCGTCGAAGAGCACTGTCTCCTGATGAATGGCGGTGACGCCGGCATCGATGGCTGCCTGCGCATTGGCAAAGGCCGTGGGCCTGCCGTCGACCAGGATCTCGCCTTCGTTCGGGCGATAGATACCTGTTAGGATTTTAACGAGTGTCGATTTGCCGGCGCCGTTTTCACCGATGAGGGCGGTCACCTTGCCGGGATAAAGCGAAATGCTGACGCCATCCAGCGCCTTGACGCCCGGAAAGATCTGGGAAATGCCGCGCATTTCCAGGATGGCTGCGTCACTTGCGGCAGGTGCATTCGCGACGGGTCGTTGAAGGACAGTGTTCATCAGCAATGTACCGGATCAATGAAACCAGGTCCGGCGGCTGAGGCCGCCGGAGAGCTGCGAATGCTCGTCTTCGATCAGAAAACCTTCGAGAACTGATCGATGTTCGAAGCGTTGTAGACGAACGGATCGGCCATGGCGGCTTCGCCGGTTTCGCCGACCTTGATCTTGCCCATGCGGCCGGCATTGATCTCGCTGCCCGGCTTGCCGTCGGTCTCGCCCTTGACGAGGCGATAGGCGATCTGTGTTGCGGAATAGCCGAGATCGATCGGGTTCCAGATCGCGAATTCCTTCGTCGCGCCCGACTTGATGGCGCCGGCCATTTCGGACGGCAGGCCGAGACCGGTGACGTAGACCTGGCCGATCTTGCCGGCATCCTTGACGGCCTGCGAAGCGGCAAGCACGCCGACGGTCGTCGGGGCGACGATGACCTTGACTTCGGGATGCGAGGTCAGGAGGCCCTGGGCTTCACGATAGCTCTTGTCCGAAAGGTCGTCGCCATAGACGGTCGTGACCAGATTGAGGCCCGGGAAATCCTTGAGCTGCTTCTTCATCTCGCCGATCCAGATGTTCTGGTTGGTCGAGGTTGTCGTGGCCGACAGGATGGCGAAATTGCCCTTGCCGCCGTCGAGATGATCCTTGGCGAGCGTCAGGCACATCTTGCCGATCAGCTCGTTGGAGGAGGGGTTCAGCTGCAGGATGCGGCCGGCCTTTGCGACACCGGAATCCCAGGAGATCACCTTGATGCCGCGCTGCGTCGCCTTCTTGAGAGCCGGGACAACTGCATCGGGATCGTTCGCCGAAATTGCGATGGCATCGACGCCCTGCGCGATCAGCGAGTTGATCACTTCGATCTGGCCTTCGGCCGTGGTCGAGGTCGGGCCGGTGTAGATCACCTGCACGCCGCCGAGATCCTTGGCGGCTTCCTGCGCGCCCTTGTTGGCGGCCTCGAAGAAGCCGTTGCCCAGCGACTTCACCACAAGACCGATCTTGACGTCCTTCGCACTTGCCGTGCCTGCCATCAGTGTCGCGGCGAGCGCGACGCCGATCGCCAGTTTCCTTGCTATATTCATGTCTCTTCCTCCCAAAGTTGATAGGCCATGCTCACCCCGCCTGCACCGCGCCTCATGCGACCGACGGGGAATCTTCCTCCTCGGCCTGGGCCGAAATATTTGCGATGACAAGCGAGATGCCCGCATCCTCGATCATGCGCACCGTCTCGGCGGTGACGCCATCATCGGTGATGATGGTCGAGACCTGTTCGAGCGGGCAGAGGATCAGGCTGGAGCGCTGACGGAATTTGCTCGAATCCACCATGACGACGAGTTCGTCGGCCTGGCGCATCAGCTTCTGCTCGCTCTGGATGACCAGCGCGTCGGCCTCCATGATGCCAAGCGGGCCGACGCCCTGCGCGCCGATGAACATGCGCCGCGCATAGAAGTTCCGGATCGTATCATTGTCGAAGGGCGACAGGATCAGGCTCTGCTCGCGATAGATCGCGCCGCCCGGCACCGTCACCGTATTCTTCGAATGCTTGATCAGATGTTCGGCAATGGCGAAGGAATTGGTCATCACCTGCAGCCGGAAGGCCGAAATATAGTGCACGAGCTGGAACGTGGTCGTGCCGCCATTGATGATGATCGCGTCGCCGGGGTTGCAGAGCTCGGCGGCCTTGCGCGCAATTGCACGTTTCCTGTCGATATTGACGG
>NZ_JBNDIC010000010.1:0-145771 GCF_056755475.1 Rhizobium sp. KNZ2-6A
ACGTGATCGCCCTTCTTCACCGAAGTCACCCCCGGTCCGACATCGACGACGATGCCGGCGCCCTCATGGCCGAGGATCGCCGGGAACAGGCCCTCCGGATCGGCGCCAGACAGGGTGAAATCATCGGTGTGGCAGATGCCGGTCGCCTTGATCTCGATCAGCACTTCGCCGGCCTTCGGCCCCTCAAGCTGAACCGTCATCACCTCAAGCGGCTTGCCGGCAGCGACCGCTACGGCTGCTCTTACGTCCATGATTTCGTCCCTTCCTGCTGTGATTTGGTCCGCGCGACATTGGCATGGCCGCGCCTCGCGGCTCAAGCCAAAATCAGACACTTAGCGTCGCAATCGCCAGGTTTTAGCCGAACAGCCACCGCGCAGTTTTCCGGAATTCACCCGGATGCTCTGATTTGATCAGGCAAATTCCATGATCACCGCATCGACGGCGAGGCTTTCGCCCGGCTTGGCGTTGATCTTGCCGACGACCAGGTCGCGCTCGGCGCGCAGGACATTTTCCATCTTCATCGCCTCGACAATGGCCAGCGTCTCGCCGGCCTTGACCTCCTGGCCCTCGGCAACGGCAATGGCAACGACCAAGCCGGGCATGGGGCAGAGCAGCAGCTTTGAGGTATCCGGCGGCAATTTGACCGGCATGAGCTTATCGAGTTCGGCCTGTCGCGGGGTGAATATCTTGGTCCTGACGGAAATGCCCTGCCAATCGATGCGCAAACCGTTCAGCACGGTGCGAATCTGGGCGGTCAGCCTGCGGCCGCCTACGGTGCCGACCCAGACGGCATCGCCGGGGCGCCACTCGGTTGCGACAGTCACAGTCTTGCCGCCCACTTGCATATCCATCTCGAAAGGAATGGTCACCACGCCCTCGAGCAGCGCCACCGGCAGATAGTCCGTGCCGAGCTTGACGATCCAGTTTTCCGGTAACGGCCCGGCCACGGGACGCAAGCGATCAGCATAACGTTCGCGGCGGTTGGATTCGATCAGGCTGCAGGAGAGAGCGACTGCGGCAAGAAGCGCGGTCTGGTCCCCATCCAGCGTTACCGACGCGAAGCCGTCGGGATACTCCTCGGCAATGAAGCCGGTGGAGAGGCGGCCCTCGCGCCAGCGCGTATGCTTCATCAGCGCGGAGAGGAACGGCATGTTATGCTCGATGCCGTCGACGACGAAGCCGTCCAAGGCTTCGCCCATCGCTTCGATCGCCTCCAGCCTGGTTGACGCCCAGGTGCAGAGCTTTGCGATCATCGGATCGTAATACATGGAGATCTCGGCACCCTCGAAGACGCCGGTGTCGTTGCGCACGACCGATGTTTCCGTCCTCGTCTCGCGCGGCGGACGATAGCGCGTCAGGCGGCCGATCGAGGGCAGGAAGTTGCGATAGGGATCTTCGGCGTAAAGGCGGCTTTCGACCGCCCAGCCGTTGAGTTTGATATCCGCCTGTTTGAATGGCAGCTTTTCGCCGGCGGCGACGCGGATCATCTGCTCGACGAGGTCGATGCCGGTCACAAGCTCCGTCACGGGATGCTCGACCTGCAGGCGCGTATTCATTTCGAGGAAATAGAAGTTCCTGTCGCGGTCGACGATAAATTCGACGGTGCCGGCGCTTTGATAATCGACGGCCTTGGCAAGCGCCACGGACTGTTCGCCCATGGCCCTGCGCGTCGCTTCATCGAGGAACGGCGAGGGCGCCTCTTCCACAACCTTCTGGTTGCGGCGCTGGATGGAGCATTCGCGCTCACCGAGATGGATGACGTTGCCATGGGCATCAGCCAGCACCTGGATTTCGATGTGCCTGGGATCGACGACGAATTTCTCGATGAAGACTCGGTCGTCGCCGAAGGAGCTTTTTGCCTCCGAACGGGCGCGCTCGAAGCCGTCGCGCACGTCATCCTTGCTCCAGGCGATGCGCATGCCCTTACCGCCGCCGCCGGCAGACGCCTTGATCATGACGGGATAGCCGATCTCGCCAGCGATCCGCTCGGCATGATCGGCGTCATCGATGATGCCGAGATGGCCCGGAACGGTGGAGACCTTGGCGGCATTGGCGAATTTCTTCGATTCGATCTTATCGCCCATGGCCTCGATCGCCTTCGGTTTCGGGCCGATGAAGACGATGCCTTCCTTCTCCAGCGCCGCGCAGAAGGAAGCGCGCTCGGAGAGAAAGCCGTAACCTGGGTGAAGCGCCTCGGCGCCGGTCTCTTTACAAGCGGCGACGATCTTCTCGGCGACGAGATAGCTTTCAGCGGCGGGTGCCGGACCGATATGGACTGATTCGTCGGCCATTTCGACATGCAATGCGTCCCGATCCGCATCGGAATAGACGGCGACCGTCAGGATACCCATCCGGCGCGCGGTCTTGATCACGCGGCAGGCGATCTCGCCGCGATTGGCGATCAGGATTTTCTTGAACATGCAATCTCCGCCCAAATACTCTATTCAGTCAGTGTTTTAGCCATAAATTGCACCATCGGTCCATGCGAAGATATCGGCGCTCACGCGGTTTTTTCCGATCGCGACTGAATGCGTTCCCGCCAGATGATGAAAAGGCCGGAGCTGACAATGATTGATATGCCTATCCATTTGGAAAGATTTGGAAAATCCCCGAAGATCGCATAGCCGAGGACCGTGGCGGAAATGATCTCGAAATATTGGAACGGGGCGAGCAGCGAGAGCGGTGCCAGCCGGAAGGCTCTCACGACAAGCATGTGCGCGTAGCCCGATATCGAGCCCAGAATCAGCAGAAGGATGAGCGCGAGCATAGAGGCGGGCAGGGAAGGCTCGAAATCCGTGATGCCGGCGGATGCTCCCGCAAGCAAGGTCGCCGACATGAACAGCGTGCCCCCAACGCCGGCCATGACCTGCATCGTCAACGGCGAATCCGCCTCGCCGACGGCGCGGTTCATGAACAGATAGAGCGCAAAGAGGAAGGCGCAGGCCACAGGCAGCAGCGCCTTTAGCCCAAAGATCTCGAAACTCGGCTGGATGACGATCATCGCCCCGACGAAGCCGATGACGATCGCCAGCCAGCGTCTCCAGCCGACTTTATCGCCTAGAAACAGAGCTGAAAGAGCCGTCAACATGAAGGGTTCGACGAAATAGATCGCGAAGACATCGGCGAGCGGCATGTATTTGACCGCTGCGAAGAAGAGCAGACTGGCGGCACCATGCAGTGCGCCACGCAGGAGGTTCATCCAGGGGCGCTTTGCCGAGAAGGCCGACTGCCCGGTTGTCGTCACCAGCAGCGGCAGCATGCAGACGATCTGAAAGAAGAAGCGATAGAAGGTCACCTGGCCCGGCGACATGCCTTCGAAGCTCGCCATGTATTTGGCGATTGCATCCATCGTCGGCAGCAGGATCATGGCGCTTGCCATGATCGTCATGCCTCGGAGCGGATTTTGCTGTGCGGAAACGGCGGTGGCAACGATCATGCGTGATCATCAAACACAGGAAGGACATGCAATCAAGGCGCGATCGGACGCCGTTGCAATACGCGAAATAGCCATCGCAAAACGTCGCACTTTTCCATTTGGGACAGATCGCAATGGCGGAATGACGCCCTTAGACCTATCTGTGCCTTCGGAAACGGCTAAAACATACATGCGCCGCACAAAAATTTATCGGCGCAGCCAAGAAAAGGATCGCACCGATGTTCAAACCCGAACAAGAGACGACCGTTTTTTCGGATGAAGGCGACGACACTCTGGGTGGTCGCCTGTCCATGGCTCGCGATGCCGCCGGCATCAGCCTCGAAACATTGGCAAGCCAGCTTGGCGTCAGCGAAGAGACGATGCTTGCCTGGGAATCCGATCGAGCCGAACCAAACCCCTCCGCGCTGGTAAAGATGTCGGCTCTTTTCGATGTTTCCCCGGCCTGGTTGATGACCGGGGCGGGCGATGGTCCGGGAGAGGACAGCGACGAGCGTGCCTTGGAGGCCGTCAGGAACGAGCTTTCGCGACTGCGGACAGCCCACCAGGAAATCGGCAAGCTGATCGAGGCGACCACCCACCAGCTCGAGCGGCTCGATCACCAGATCCGGCTGCGCAACCTCAGCAAGGACGTCGCGCACTGAACCATGGCAGTTCGCCCTGGTCGCGTCGGATTCATAAACGCAGAGATTGAAAACAAAAAACCCGGCCTAAGCCGGGTTCTTTTGGTGCGGTCGAGAAGACTCGAACTTCCACGGGTTGCCCCACAGCGACCTCAACGCTGCGCGTCTACCAATTCCGCCACGACCGCATCGTGGTAGCCCGGATTGCTCCGGCGCGGCTGCATGTAGCAAAAGCATTCGGGGGGCACAAGAGCGATGTGTCAGTTTTTTTAAATTCCTTCACAGCTCCTCCGATCGTATCGGTCCGGATGCGGTGGAAACGCCGTAGATGTTTGAATTCCCGCCCGAATAGCGCCATATGTGGACAACTCGTCGGCGCGCTGGATTTCCACATGAGCGGCCTGCGGCACGCAAAGGACTGCCATATGCTTCGCACCGAACTTTCTCACCAGATGTTTCCCGTTCACGGCACGCCGCCTGTTCGCTGGCGCATCAGCGATGGCCTCGTGCCTTATGAAGAGGCCGTTGCCACGATGGAGGCGGAAGTCGCTGATATCGCCGAGGGGCGGGCGCCGGAGCTCGTCTGGCTGGTGGAACATCCGCCGCTCTATACCGCGGGCACGAGCGCCGATGCCGCCGATCTCATCGAGCCGGATCGTTTTCCGGTATTCGCGACTGGACGCGGCGGCGAATATACCTATCACGGGCCGGGCCAGCGCGTGGCCTATGTCATGCTGGACCTGAAGTGTCGGCGGCAGGATATCCGCGCCTTCGTCGGCGCGCTTGAAGAAGTCATCATTCGTACGCTCGAATCGATGAATGTGCGCGGCGAGCGGCGCGAGGATCGAGTCGGAGTGTGGGTCAGGCGGCCGGAAAAGCCGGTGCTGCCTGACGGCACCGTGGCGGAAGACAAGATCGCGGCCCTCGGCATCCGGGTGCGTAAATGGGTGACGTTTCACGGTCTTTCGCTGAATGTCGATCCCGACCTCGGCCATTTCACCGGCATCATCCCCTGTGGGATTTCTGCTTACGGCGTCACCAGCCTCGTCGATCTCGGCCTGCCGGTCATGATGACCGATGTCGACATCCGCCTTCGCGACGCCTTCGAGCAGGTCTTCGGGCAGACGGTCAACGACGCGTAAGACCGATTCCCAGGCGCATTCACTCGATTCGAGGCAGCTATTCCGATTTCAGCGTCGAAGCGTGGCGGAATCGAACAGTCTGCTGGGGATCTCACCGCACGGCATACCAGCCAAGAAAAATGCCCTGGAAGGGAGAGCATCCAGGGCATAGAGAGGGGAACTGCCAGGAAAAGAGTAGGGCGACATGGCCGCACTTCAAGGCCCGGATCTTATGATAGGTTGTATCGCGCCCACAATCGTTTCCATCTACAGCGTGATATCGGCCATTGCGGGCTAGTAGTTTCACGTTCAATGCCATTGCAGCCCAAACGCATCGCTGGCCAGCGAGTGAGATAACCGGGTGCCATTATGCCATATCGGCACCTCCGCCTTATCTACCTCCGGGTGAATCCGGCAGGCTCCAGAACTGCCATCGGCGATTGTCGATCCTGCCAAGTCTCTCTTTTTGATGGCTATTTTTGTACAGTTTGCGTTCATGTTCGTCCGCATATGGTGTTTCCCGTCGCCCCAGAAATCGCGCGTCGATTGACAATCGATAGGGACGATACGATTAATAGTTTCGACATTCGTCATAGAGCGGAGGAAATGCCAATGACTAGTCGTGCCATTCTGTTGATGTCTTTTGCGTCTCTTGCAGTTGTAGGCTCGATGGGCCTCGCTTCTTCGGCTTCTGCGCTAACCATGAAAGAGTGCAGCGCCAAATACCAGGCGGCCAAGACCGCTGGTACCTTGAACGGCCAGAAGTGGAATGACTTCCGCACGACGCAGTGCAGCGCCGATGCCAGCGCCACCACGACGGCACCGGCAGCTACCGCACCGGCTACGACGACGCCTGCCAAGCCAGCGAAGACGACCGCTGCCGCCAAGGTAGACGCCAACGAGCCCGATGCCACGAAGCCGCCGGCAAGCGAGCCGGCAAAGCCGACGACGGCTGCTCCAGCCGGCGTAACCTTCCCGGCAAAGATCGACGCGAAATATGCCAGTGAGACGCCAGGCAAGGGCCGTTTCCACACCTGCGTCGATGCGTATAATGCCGCCAAGACCAGCAATTCGCTCGGCGGCCTGAAGTGGATCCAGAAGGGCGGCGGCTATTACAGCCTCTGCAATTCCAAGCTCAAGGGCTGATTGCGGATCCAACCTCTTGCAGAACGGGCGCCTTCTTGGCGCCCGTTTCGTTTTAGAGCATTTCCAGGAAAAGTGCGCAGCGGTTTTCCGTCCGGAATGCGTAAAGAAACAAGAACATAGAGCGTTTTCGCGATTCGAAGAAAAGCGGAAATGCTCTGGCGATATCAGTCGCGCGTCTTTTCCCATTTCTTTACAAGGCGATCGCGCTTGAGCTTCGAAAGCCGCTGAAGCCAGAAAATGCCGTCCAACTGGTCGATTTCGTGCTGAATGCAGATGGCGAGAAAATCATTCGCCTCCGCTTCATGCACCTCGCCAGAGATATCCTGATAGCGAAAGCGGATCGATTTGGGCCTGACGATTTCTTCGGTCGCTCCGGGCATGGAAACGCTGCCTTCCGTCTGCCGCATGGTCTCTTCCGAGAACCAAAGAATCTCCGGATTGATATAGATGCGCACGCCATCCTCGCGGCTGAGTTCGATCACGACCACCCGCTTGAGCACACCGATATGCGGGCCGGTGATGCCGACACCGGGAGCGGCGCGCATGGTATCCAGCAGGTCATTGATGAGAATTCGCAGATCGTTGTCGAAAACGGTCACCCGGGTGCAGGCGGTGCGCAGCAGCGGATCGGGAAAACGGATGATGGGGCGGGCGGGCACGGCGCTCTCTATCGGATGGAAGGACTTTGCAGACAGCCAGGATAAGGCCAACGCCAACGCGGCGGCAACGCCACAGTCTCGCCAGCTCCACACCCTTTAGGAACTTTCTCGATTATCCAATTGTTTTACATCGGTTTTAAGCAGTTGTAAGCGGGGTGTATCAAGCATAGCTCCTCGGAGCAGGATGACGCTTGCTGGCGCGCGGGGACGCGATCATTGTATCGTTGTATTGAGGCGTTTCACATTGCCGCTATATCGATTCGGGAGGAAGTCTAGGGGACACTTAATTTTGCGACCGCTGCCATCGAATTTGGCTGGTATTTCGTTCTCCCTGGTCTTGCGAGCTGAGAATTGTGGTGCATTTTTGGGCTGGGACGGGCTGTAAACCCATGAAAATTGACTATTACGTAAAAGTCAATATTATGTTGGTCAGCAGATAGGGGCGGATTCTTGGTCGACGGATATTATAGCATAACGGAGCTTACTCGGGAATTCGGGGTTTCGACCCGGACGTTGAGGTTTTATGAGGACGAGGGTCTCATTCAACCTGAGCGCAAGGGGCGCACGCGCCTGTTCCGGCCCGCCGACCGGCGCCTCATCGCCGAAATCCTCCGTGGCCGCCGCATCGGCTTCACCATCGCTGAAATCCGCGAGATCATTCAGGTCTACAAGGAGCCACCGGGCGAGATCGGCCAGCTGAAGCTGCTGATGAAGCGTGTCGATGAAAAACGCGACGAACTGCGCCAGAAGCGCAAGGATATCGACGATACGCTGAGCGAACTCGACAATGTCGAAGAGGCTTGTCTCGGACGTCTCGCCGAAATCGGCGTCGGGACCTGATCGTGGGCTAGCCGCCAGCGCCCTATAGCCAGCGGCGCGTATGCTTGCAGTAAAACTCGAATTCGCAGCCGAAGCGCGACAGGAGATGCATCTCCTCGCAGCGGATGACGAGCAGTGTCGTCAAAGCGGCCGCTGCTGCCGCCATCGCCACAAACCATAAATTGCCGATCATCATGCCCAGCCCCGCCGTCAGCAAGGTATAGCCGAGATAGGTCGGGTTGCGGGTGAAGCGAAAAGGGCCTGTGGTGACGAGATGCGCGCTGCAGCGTTGAGTGAGGACCGTAGTTTGTCTTTCCACCAGCGTCTTGACGGCCCAGACATTCAGCGTCACCGCGAAGGCGGTGAGAAGCGCGCCGACGGCCCATGAGGCGAGTGCCCAGATGAAGGGCAAGGGCAATGGGTACCAGCGTTGGAGACAAAGCGCGGCAATGACGGCAAGGCTATAGAGCAGCGGCGGCCACGGAAAACTCAGCGACTTCGAACGATAGGCATTCATGGAATAACCCTGTCATTGCGCTTCATCCGTGCATTGTATCGCGATTCGGCTTACGCGTTCATCGCTATCTGCTTTGATCGCTCCGGATTGCAAGGGTTTGAAGAGATCCTGGGCCTGCAACTTGTCGAGCGTGCATTGGCAGAAGCTGCGGCACATGGTTTCCGTGCCCGAGTGCGTGCAGGAGGCAACGCATTGCCTGATGTAGCCGACCGTCGGATCCTGCGGCGGCGCCGGCGCGACCAACGACAGGAGATAGACGAGGCTGAACAGGACAGGCTGGTGGACCAGATAGACGATCAGGCTGTGGCGGCCGGCGCGTGCGATTAGATTGCGGCCGGGGCCGAATTTCGCCAGATGATCGAGCCAGCCGAACGATATGGCCAATTGCGCCATGCCGAGACCGAACAGGAATGGCGTCAGCCATGGAAAAAGCGGCACATAGTCGTTCGAGCGCTGAATGTTTTCCGAGAGCCCGACCCACCAGAGCCATGGCGCATCGAAAAAGCTCGAATGCAGCGATAAGGGTGCAATGACATTGTCGATGACGATGCCGACCGTCAGCAAGGTTGCAATGAGAAGGGTAACGAAGGCCGGCAGCCGCAGGAACAGCAGGCCGACGAGGCTTGCCGCCGCGATACTGTGCAGGATGCCGAAGAATATCCATTCGTCGCGCATGCCGATGAAGGTGACGAGCGAAATCGCCACAGCCGCAGCGACGATCATGGTCATCCGTCGCCAATAGGGGCGCCAGCGAATCTCCGGCGTATTGGCGAGTACGAGGCTGAAGCCGGCCAGGAACAGGAAGGTGCTGGCGATGACGCGGGCATAGAGCTTCAGCCAGCCCGTTTCAGCCGTGCCGGAATCGAGATAGCCGAAGAACTCGAAATCCCAGGTGCAATGGTAGCTTGCCATCGCCAGAAGGGCGAGGCCGCGCGCCGTATCCAGAATGCCGATGCGAGGCGTCTTTCGAGGTGTGTCCGCGCTCTCGGCAATGGCGGCCATTAGGAAGTCCTTCCAGGCATGAACTTAGATCTTGCGCGCCGGTTGAGCCGGCGCGGCCTTGTCATGGCATATCGGCATCCATGATGGCCAGACGGGCATCGGAAAAAAACTGTCGGCGGATCAGCACGATGATGATGAAGATGGTCGTGCCCATGAAGACATAGGGGCTGAGGAACCAGCCGAGGTAACCGATGGATAGAAAGATTGCCCGCAGGCCGGCATTGAAATTACGTGCCGCGATGATGTTCATGCGCACCACGCGCTCCGCCGCCCGTTCGGCGCCGAGCGGATCGAGCATGGCTTCCTCGCGCATCGGCAACGAGCCGAAAAGGATGGTGCAATAGTTGAACAGACGATAGGCCCAGCCAAATTTGAAGAAGGCATAGCCGAACAAGCAAGCCAGTCCCGCCACCTTGATCTCGAAAGCGGTGCGGCCGCCATTGAGTATGAACGGCAGGTCGGAAAAGAAGGCGTTGACCTTGTCAGTGGCGCCGAGGAGGGCGAAACAGCTGCCGATGGCGAAGATCGAGGTGGATGCGAAGAACCCGGTACCATTCTGCAGGCCGGAGAGGATCTGAGTATCGATCATCTTCAGATCGCGGCGCAATGAATTGTAGATCCACTCTCGCCGGCGCTCGTTCATCGCTAGCGTCAGGCTGGTGCGATTGAAAAAGCGGGCACTGGTGGTAATCCAGTTCAGCGCGATCCAGAGAAAGATGAACAGGGCGAGGGCGACATGGTCGGCAGTCGTCATAAAGGCAGATTCTCCAGATCAATCCGATGTGGACTGTAGCGCAGCCCCGGCGGTGCGCAATGGCCTTCTGTTTGCTTCCCCGAATGCCTATATGTAATGTCGCTGCCATGAAATCCGATGTCGGCCAATCGCCGTGCAAGCTTGCTCCGATAGCGTAGCCTTGCCGGAAATCGATTTGCCTGGAGGCACCAAAGGTCCATGTTTCTTTCAGTTTTCGATGTGTTCAAGATCGGTGTGGGACCGTCCAGCTCGCATACGATGGGGCCGATGTCAGCCGCCAATCGCTTCCTGGACCTGCTGCTGTCGAATGAATGGCCGCGCCCATCATCAAATGTGCACGTCACTTCCATCAAGGTCAGCCTGCATGGTTCGCTGGCCCATACGGGCATCGGGCATGGCACCGGCAGGGCGGTCATTCTCGGCCTGATGGGCGAAAAGCCTGACAGCGTCGATCCAGATCATATGGATGGCATCATCGACGAGGTCGAGCGCAGCGGGCGCATTACGCCGCCGGGCCATCCTGCTTATGAATTCCAGCCCAAGACCGATCTGATCTTTGACAAAAAGGTGCCGCTACCCGGCCATGCCAACGGCATGAGCTTCTCCGCCTTCGACAAGGACGACCGCCTTCTCTTGAAGCGCATTTACTACTCCGTCGGCGGCGGCTTCGTCGTCACCGATACGGAACTGGAGCAGATGAAGGCCGATAGGAAAAAGCCGGCGGCCGCAGGCGAGCGCATTCCTTTCCCCTTTGCCAGTGCCAAGCAGATGCTCGAAATGTCCGAGCGCTCCGGCCTCTCGATCGCGCAGATGAAGCGCGCCAATGAAGAGACGCGCATGAGCGCCGAGGAGCTGGATGCCGGTCTCGACCGGATCTGGGCGGCCATGAGCAGCTGTATCGATCGCGGCCTCAAGGTCGACGGCATCATGCCCGGCGGCCTGAAAGTGCGCCGGCGCGCACGCGCCATCCATGACAAGCTGCAGGAAGAATGGCGCAGCAACCGCATCAATCCGCTCCTCGCCAACGATTGGCTGAGCGTTTACGCCATGGCGGTCAACGAAGAGAATGCGGCCGGTGGGCGCGTAGTGACAGCGCCGACCAACGGTGCTGCGGGCGTCATCCCGGCAACCATCCGCTACTATCAGCATTTCCACGAGGACTGGGACCAGGACGGCATTCGCAATTACCTGCTGACGGCAGCCGCTGTCGGCGGCATCATCAAGCACAATGCCTCGATTTCCGGTGCCGAAGTCGGCTGTCAGGGCGAGGTGGGTTCGGCGGCGGCCATGGCGGCTGCAGGACTTGCGGCAGTGATGGGCGCAACGCCGGAGCAGATCGAAAACGCCGCGGAAATCGCGCTGGAACATCACCTCGGCATGACCTGCGACCCGATCGCCGGCCTGGTGCAGGTGCCGTGCATCGAGCGAAACGCCCTCGGCGCGGTCAAGGCGGTCACCGCCGCCTCGCTCGCCATCAAGGGCGACGGCCAGCATTTCGTACCGCTCGACGCCTGCATCGAGACGATGCGTCAGACCGGCTACGACATGAGCGAAAAATACAAGGAAACCTCGACCGGCGGCCTTGCTGTGAATGTCGTGGAATGCTGAGTGTGGACGCCTGATCTAAAAGCTTGACGCTGCCGGCCAAAAGGACTTCAACGGCACCATGGCTTTGCATCTCATCAAACTATGCGTCGGCGCGGATTCGATCGAGGATCTGCGCGAATGGGTGTCCGAGCGGGCGATGAACGCCATTGCCGCCGGACTGGAGCCGCACACGACCCATACGACACGCATGGTGCCGAAACGGATCGAGGAGCTGCTGGATGGCGGCTCGCTCTATTGGGTGATCAAGGGACAGGTGCAGGCAAGGCAGAAGCTTCTCGGGATTGAGACCTTCACCGACGCGGACGGTATTCACCGCTGCCGGCTTATTCTCGATCCGAGCGTCATCGAAACCACCGGCCAGCCTCGGCGTCCGTTTCAGGGCTGGCGTTATCTGCCGCAGGACGATGTGCCCCGCGACCTAGACAGCTTAGGCGCCGCCGCCGAGTTGCCCGCCGATCTCAGGCGGGAACTCTCTGAACTCGGATTGCTTTAGGCCAGGCGGCTGCTCAGCGCAGCCGCATCATGATCGGCGCGCGGCCGGTCGGCGCGGTGATGTGCAGATGAATATGCGCTTCCGGCTGCGAGTAGCGCCAGGCGCGTGCGCCATGGCAGAGCAGGATGCCGATCAGATCTTTCGTCTTGTTGCGCGAGCGCGAACGGCTGAGACCGAGGTCCGCCAGTCGCATCGCCGCTTCATGCAGCGGATGAAGAGCAAAGCTCTTCTGTTTCATCTTGCCCCCGCTATCGAGCGAGAAACCGGGAAAGTTCTCGTTCATTGCCATTTCAAAACCCCGTACACGTTACAAACTCAGGGCCGGCCCGTTTGACATTCGGGACCGGAAAGCCGGGCGAGACACTAAGCCCGGCCAATCTGCGAACCATGCGGCGCGAAAATCGCGGACGCATTCTATTCCATGCTTGCCCAGCACTTCACGCCGGCGCGCTTGAGCGCCTTGCAGGCATTGAGTGCCGCGCTCTGATCTTCAAAGCCGCCGAAGCGGGCGCGATAGCCGCCATCGAAGGCGACCGCGTAAGGCTTGGCCGCGCGAAGCGCCTTGCCACCCTTGCTCTTCGCCGTATCGAGCAGGTCGCTCGCGCCGTTCTTGCTCGATGAAACGCCGATCTGAACGACCCAGCCGGCAGGCTCACGCTCGGCTTTGGCGGCCTTTGCCACCTTTTCAGATTTCTCGGCCGGCTGCAGCTTGGCCAGCTTGGTATCGGCCTTGGTCGTCGATGCCGTCGTTACTGTATCGATTTCGTCCTCATCGCCGTCGTCCGAAGATGCCGCGGACGCAACCTCTTCGGAAGCGGGACGCTGAACGGGTTTCGCCGACAGCAATGGATTGCTGGATTGAGGCGTCACCGCCGCAAAGGCGGCCGCGCTGGATGGATGCGTATCGGTGGCTTCAGCCGTCTCGTCGTTCTTGATTTTCGCACGGCTTATATCGGCCATGCGCGCGCTGGCAGCCTGGAGATTGGGCGCTGCGGCCGGCGCCTGCGCGATAACGTTCGAAGGGATATGTTTCGTCGATGCGACAGGCAGATATTCCGCGATCAGCTTGCGCATCTGATTGTCACGGGCAGGCGTCGAGGCGCCGCCGAGGACGACACCGACGATGGAGCGCCCATCGATCTTCACCGAGGTCGCAAGATTATAGCCAGCCGCGCGGGTATACCCGGTCTTGATGCCGTCGACGCCCCGCACGGAGCCGATCAAACGGTTGTGGCCGGGAATGGTGCGGTTGCCGAGACGGAAGCTCGTTTCGGAGAAGAAGCCGTAATATTGCGGGAAATGTTCGCGCAGAGCCACACCAAGGCGGGCTTGATCACGCGCGGTCGTCATCTGCGCGGTATTAGGCAGGCCGTTCGGATTGCGGTAGGTCGTGCGCGTCATGCCGAGCGCGCGCGCCTTGTCGTTCATCAACCGGGCAAAGCCTTCCTCCGAGCCGCCGAGCATTTCGCCAAGTCCCATGGCGGCGTCATTGGCGGATTTGGTGACGATGCCGAGAATCGCCTCGCGCACGGTCACAGAATGGCCGGCGCCAATCCCAAGCTTCGTCGGCGCCTGGGCTGCGGCATTCCTGGAGAAGACGACGGGAGTATCGAGAGTGATGCGTCCGGCCTCCAGCGCCTCGAAGGTCAGATAGACCGTCATCATCTTGGTCAAGGAGGCGGGATAGTGGAGCGTGTCGGCGTTTTCGCTGTAGAGGACATTCCCGGTATTCGCATCAATGACGATGCCTGCATATTTCGTACCGGCGGCATTCGCATCGACTGTCACGGCGATCGTTGCCGTCGCGATGGAAAAGCCAAGAAGCGCTCTCGCCAGAATCTTACCGGTTTGAGACGACGAAACGGAAAGAATTGATCTGGGCACTAAATCACTCTCTGCTTGCATTTACATTCTCGATGATCCGGCCGCTGCCTCCGTGAACGCCCGTTGCGTTCGACAGTAGGAGCTTAGCGTTACCAATCGGTTTATGATGAACAGTTGGTTTCAAGTTTTTGCGCCATTTTAGCGGCCGGCCGCGGCTGTTGCAGTGACGTCAGCCTTATCCACAAGGCGCGCCCTGATGAAATTCTGGACAGCGGCGTCCATGGCGCGCCAATCCCCGAGTTGATTGCTGGAAAAGCGGTAAAGGACGCTCAAATCCTTGCCGAGCTTGACATCTCGCTGGCAGTCTCCGCTCGTTGCCAGAGCCGGCGAGGCGGGAAGGAGGCAGCGAACGACATAATCGGATTCGCCGGGACGCGGCGCGGTCAGAAGCGCTTCGCCGTTATAGCCGGCATCCGCCCGCAGACGATGTGTCGTCAGACCAAAGGGACCGGCATAGGCGGTACCCTCCATCAATTGCGAATAGATAGGCTCCAGCCTGCCCGACATATCGCGGGACATCGTGCTCTGGCTGATCTGCAGGAAGATCAGTGACGACGACTGCGAGATATCATCGAAGCGCAGCCGATCCGCCTCGCTATAACCCTGCATCTGCGGCCAAGTCAGGTAGAGGTCGATGCGCTCGGCGGTGCCGTCCACGCGCTCGCTCGGGAAGCGGATCGTGTTCGCAGCCAAATGCAAGGCATCGTCGCCGATCGTGACGGAGATGGGCTTGGCATCGGTCGTGTGACCGGCCAGCGATATTTTCTCGCCGAGCCAGTGACCGCCGATCGATATGGCAACGGTAAAGGCCGCCAGGACGGCAACGCCTGCCGTCAGCCGATAAACCAAACCGCTTGAAATCAGCGGCCTTTCTTCAATCATTGAGGCGGATGACAGAGGAGGAGCCATGCTGTTGCCTTCATTTCCTTCCGCTCCGGCCGCCATCGTCGATGGCAAGCCGCACAGCGCCTGACTTCATGAGTCTCGTTGGAAACGATGATTGGCGCCATGATGGTTAATCGGCGGTTAATTATACGTCGCCAGCCATGCCAACGGCGCGGTTAAATTTGCAGGAAATTATCCGCACCCGCCTTGAGGGCGCTGCTCAATAAGAAAGAGCCGTTCCCCGGGACAGTGGGAACGGCTCAAAGGCACCGGTCTGGACAGAATTCAGGGGACGAGACCGGGCCTTAGACTTCGACCATCGACGCCGACGATCGTATCTGGAAGGCTTACTTCAAGCTGCCGACTGCGACGGCGCGGCCATCCTGTATCTTGACCCAGCGGGCCGGATCGTCAGCGGATTGACGCTTGAGGAAGGTGTATTCGGTCTCGGACCAGAGCTTTACCTTGTTGCGCATGTTGTCGAGCACGAAATCGCCGCGATCGGTGCGAACCGTCAGAACGGCATGGCCTTCGCCGTTCGGCTGCAGCACGACGGTCATCAGCAGATCGGAGGGCGAGAAGCCGGCATCGATCAGTTGCTTGCGCTTCAGCAGAGCGAAATCCTCGCAATCGCCGGCGGTCGTGGGGATCGCCCATTTCTCTTCGACGCCATAAAGTTCCATGTCGGTCACCGGCTTGATCGTCGTGTTGACGGTATAGTTGACCTTCAGGATCGTCTTCCAGCTGTCCTGCGTGAGGATGATCGGACCGGCATCACCGCCTGCAAAGACGCATTCCTGCGGATTTTCCTTGCAGAACTCATAGTGCCCGATCGGAGGAGCCGCATCGCCGGTGATCGTCATATTGGCGGGTGCTGCCTGAGCGAGACCGAAGAAGCCAAGAGTGGCGAATATCAATGCGGCGCAGCCGCGAATTGCGAGTTGAAAGTTCATGTCCCTGTCCCTTTTTTATTGGGATCAGAATGACACGCATGTTTTTATCCGGCGCAAAATTACGTAGTCAAATTAAGGGCTTAGTTTATTCAAATCCAGATCAAACTTTCATAAAACACGCAGAAAACTTGATTCAAGTTCGCGGAAAATTCGATTAAAATTTGAGTGATTTCGGTATTGGATGCGGGAAGGCCAAATCCCGTATCGTGCCGCGCTGAAAGGATTTCCCGAAACGGATTTCTTAACATCGCGGGGCTGCTTTCGACGGAAAGCGTGCCACAACGAAACATGGTAATCGTGCGGACACCCTGTCGCGGTGCTGAAAGCGGCCTTGCATGGCCGGACGTGTCGCATTTTGAGAAAGCCGGCTCAAAAATATTTTTGATATTTATCGCTTGAAATCGCTGCGAAGGCCGTCGGTCGCACGAACGATCGCGGTGGCCATTTCGGCGACTGCGGGCGAGTGGGCAGCATTCGCGACGATCACCAGCTTCGCCGCCGGCCAAGCCTGGGACAATTCCCAGGCGGTGACGAGCGGTGCCTCCAAATCCAGCCGTCCCTGGATCATCGTGCAGGGGATGCCGGCAAGCCGATGGATATCACGCAGGATTTGCCGATCCTCCAGCCAGGCCAGATGATGAAAATAGTGAGTGATGATCCGTGCCCGCGCCGTCAGATAGCGTTGATCGGACCAGCGCGGCGACAGGGTCGCGCGCGGATCGACCAGGATCGAGGCGGCTTCCCATTCGTGCCAGTCCCTGGCGGCTTTCACATGGATCGCGGGGTCCGGATCGCATAGAAGGCGAGAGTAAGCGGCCACCAGATCGCCATCGCGATCCTCTTGTGGCACTGCAGCCCGAAAGCGCGCCCATTCCTGGGGAAAGAAACGGCTAAGTCCGCGATAAAGCCAATCTATTTCGGATTGTCTCGTCATCGTTATTCCAACGAGCAGCAAGGCTTCGACGCGATGCGGATGGGTTTCGGCATAGATCAGCGCAAGCGTGCAGCCCCAGGAATTGCCGAATACGATCCAGCGTTCGACACCGAGCTTCAACCGCAACTGCTCGATATCGGCAATGGAATGCCATGTGGTGTTGGCCGAGAGATCGATCGCCGGTTCCGATGCATGCGGGAGACTGCCACCGCAGCCGCGTTGGTCGAACTGAATGAGCCGGTAGTGTTGCGGGTCGAAATAGCATCGCGTTCCGGCGGAGCTGCCGGATCCCGGGCCGCCGTGCAGGACGAGGACAGGGATCCCGTCAGGATTGCCTGATAGCATCCAGTAAATCCGCTGGCCGTCGCCGACGTCAAGCAGGCCTTCATCGAAGGGAGTTATGTCCGGATAGAGCATTTTTCCGCCACGCATCGAGGGAAGGACTCGCGTCGCTGTTTCGCCACGCGGCGTGACAGGAGGATGACAGTATCAGAGAAATTCGCGCAGGGTTTCGCGCGACTGCAGGGAGAGGAACTCGATCGCCACGCCCTCCATGAAATGTCGCACGACGCGGCCACGCATGTTGCCAAGCCGTACCGGTGTCCCAATTGTCGGGCGTACCTCGACGTCGACGGCGGCGCCCGAAAGCGAGAGGTCCATGATGCGGCATACATATTGCGTGCCGTCATCGAGAGTGAGTGCGCTGCGCGCATCGCGCGGCGTCAGGCGGTCGTGACGTCGATCTTCCGGCAGGCCAAGCTCATGCTTGTTGGCAAGCCAGGTCAGCTGAGCGGCGAGCTTTTCACGCTTCCGCTCGGTCGCGTTGATCGACATGCTGAAACCACGGCCGTCAACGGCAACGACATTGCCCTCGACGCGGCCAAGATGGTCGATATAGGCGATGACTCGCTCGTCGGCGCGCGGACGTCCCACGCAGGTGACATAGAGATCGCCCGGCGACATCTCCGTCACCAGGCACTCGAATTCCTCGTAATTGGCCAGCATCAGGCGGCCCTGCATGTTGATCGGAACCCGCTGAAAGGTCCGTTGATCACCGCGGACGGCGTTGCCTGCCAACTGGTTGGGCCGCGTCGCTTGGGCCGGTTGGAACGAGTGCATGGAAGCGTCTTGAACCCTATTGCGTCTCTTCCAACTATTTAGCCGCAACTTCTTAAAGTAAGGTTGTCTTTCCCGAAGCATAACTCAAGGACGACGGCCGATTCTGTCCCGTGCCGGATCAATTCTGGCACGATCGCGGCTATTCTTTGCTTGATCGAGCTTTCGACGCATCCATTCACCAAGGCTGGCGCCTCCCTGAAGCGGCAGAAGATCCGTCGGATCGGGGTGGGGAGGAGTCTCCAAGAGCCGGGCCGGACGCTCATAGAGCAGACGGCTGCGGTCGAGCGCCAGAAATTCCAGACGTTCATTGCCGAGCCAGGTCGAGTGAATGGTTGGCGTCAGGCATCCCAGCAACCTGTCGCAAATGTCGCCTGATGAACGCACCGGCATCAATATCATTTCGAAGGTCATGCTGCGGCCGCTGATGCAATAGCCCGTGGCATGGACGGACGCTGGAATGACATGTCTCATCACGCCGGCGGCGATGCGCACCGGATCGTCCCGCTGGCTGCTGGCCCATAGCGCCGCGAAGTTTTCGCCGCGAATCTCGCGCCCCATGAGATTGCAGATCGCCGTACCGGCCAGCCGGAAACGCGGATTGTCGTCTACGGTATTTTCCAGGATGAACAGTTCCGGAAGAATATGACTGACCGCCGACGGCTGTATCAAATTGCGCAAGGGGGCATCCGCGCTGCCGCGTATCTGTTCCCAATAGGTAAATATGTCGATGCTCGTCTTCTGGCGCATGCCGCGTCCGTGTCCCATTTCAACTCAATTGCCAAGGCATTCATTGCCTCCAGTTCCAGCGTTGCGAATTCCATGCCAAAGCCGCGCTGTTAGGGTTAATGAATAGTTTCAATTGCCTTTGGCGGTAGCAAATGAAAGGAATTGTTCATCACTTCACGAAGTGACCTTCAGCACGAACTTCACGGGTCCCGGACTGGCCTCAAGGTCAATTCCGGAAGGAGCGCCCGATACGCCGCCCGGCTTTGCTAGGCGGCTTTTTTTTTGATTTTCGCTGCGCTATGTGTCGATGACCTTCATAGAAAGCCGAGCAAGACATGGATGATGAACAGCTGCCGCGCCAAGAGCCGGAAGATCCGCGGCCGCGGCAACGCACTCCGGCTTTCAACCTGCCTCCCGTCATTCTGGCAAGCCTGGCCGTCCTGATCATCGTTTTCGCGATCATGAACCTGCCGTGGTGGTCGGACGATACGCTGAACTGGATTTATTTCACCTTCAGCTTCATCCCGGCCCGCTACGCCTTTCCCCTGTCGCAGCAGGGCCTGGAATGGCTCTGGACGCCGGTCACCTATTCGCTGCTACATGGCGGGATCGAGCACATCGTCTTCAATAGTCTGTGGCTGATGGTTTTCGCAGCGCCCGTGGCGCGGCGCATCGGAACACTGCGCTATGTCATTTTCTGGATCTTCTCATCCGCGGCTTCCGCCTTCATGCATGCCGCACTCTACTGGGGAGACCAGACGCTTCTGATAGGCGCGTCCGGGGTCGTCTCTGCGCTCATGGGTGCTGCCTGCCGCTTCGCTTTCCCAGCCATGGACGGTCGGCGGATCTCCGTGCGGGAGGCGCATCTCAATCCGCGTCTCACCATTCTCGGCTCGCTTCGAAGCCGGACCGTCGTCGCCTACATCGTCATGTGGATTGCCGGTAACGCGCTCGTCGCCTTCGGAATCACGCTTGCCGGCGACAGCTCGCAGCCAGTGGCATGGGATGCCCATATCGGCGGTTTCCTGTTCGGATTTCTGCTTTTTGCGCTGTTCGACCGGCAGCCGCGCGACGAGGCCCGGGAAGCTTTACCACTCGATGAATGAGCTGTTGCTTTCTCGCTGACACAGGCGCACCATTGCTATCCGTCGGTCGCGAAATGAGGAGATCGACCGACCGACGGGTAGGGCGCCGGTTTGAGCTCCGGGGGTAATTTCGGAACATATCGGACCTTCAAGTGTTCATCATGCTTTCGAGATGGGAGGATCGAATGTCAGTTTCCGTAAAGGCCATACTGGAAGCCAAGGGTCGCGCCGTCGTTACGACCGGCGGCAACACGACCGTTGCCGAGGCCGCGAAGATTCTCAACGAGAATCGCATCGGTGCCATCGTGGTCGTCGGGCCGGGTGGCAAGATTTCCGGCATCTTCACCGAGCGGGATGTCGTCAATGCCGTTGCCAAGCATGGGCATGAATGCCTTGAAAAGCCGATCGCTTCGATGATGACGGCGAAGGTGCATCGCTGCAAGGAAGACACCACGACCGACGAGTTGATGGAGCTGATGACCATGCGCCGCTTCCGTCACGTTCCCGTCGAGGAAAAAGGCAAGCTTTCCGGCATCATCTCGATCGGCGACGTCGTCAAATGGCGTATCCGCGAGATCGAACTCGAGGCCGAGCAGATCAAGGCCTATATCGCCGGGTGAAGGTGAGAAGCGGTTCGGCTTTTCGCAGAAACTCTGAACCGCGCTATCTCTTTGTTGTCTCGCAATTCCCGGCGGAAAACCGCTGCACACTTTTGCGTGGCATGCTTTAGCGCGCGTATGCTTCCTGCATGCGGCGGATTTCCGGCAATCTTGTCAGAGCTTCCTCATAGCCGCGTTCGATAGCCTCGCCGGCACGATGGAATTCCGACAGGCCGATGTCACTGAGGCGCGGATGCAGCGCCAGATCCGGCGGATCGCCGGCCAGACGGGCGCGGGCAATTCTATCCTGGATGATATTGAAAGCCTGGACCATGACGCCGGTCATGCCGAGTTTCATGGGGGGCGTGTCCTCACGCCGCACCAACTCGCCGCTCAACGGGCCGACATTGTGTTTGACCACGGCCGAGCGACCGAAGAGATCATAGTTTAGATTCACCGCCGCCACGAGCGGCTGCTCATACGAGCGGCATACCGAAACCGGCACGGGATTGACGAGGGCGCCGTCGACCAGCGTGCGGCCGTTGGTTCGCACCGGCTCGAAAATGCCGGGCAGGGCATAGGAAGCCCTGAGTGCCGTGATCAGGGAGCCATTGGCAATCCAGACTTCATGCCCGGTATTCAATTCCGAGGCGACGGCTACAAAGGGACGATCCAAATCTTCGATGGAAAAGCCTTCCAGGTGCTCCTGCATGCGCTTGGTCAACCGCATGCCGCCGAACAGGCCACTGCCGCCGATGGTCAAATCGAGAAGGCTGGCGATGCGGCGCATCGTCAAAGAGCGGGCAAAGGTTTCGAGTTCGTCGAGCTTGCCGGCAAGATAGCAGCCGCCGACCAGGGCTCCGATCGAGGTGCCGGCGATCATGCCGACTTCGATACCTGCTTCGTCGAGCGCGCGCAGAACGCCGATATGTGCCCACCCGCGCGCTGCGCCGCCGCCGAGCGCTAGCGCAATCTTGACTCTCTTGGGTGGAGTGGGAGGGAGAAGCGGGGTGGAGGTATCCTGCGAGATGCTTGAACCGGTCAAGTTCTGTCCGCCGTTATGACGATTCAACCCCCAATTCAGCATTTGAAGCCTCCTCCGAGGCCCCAGGTGCCTCTGCTAAAATACTGTCCCTTTTTCGTTTCCAAATCGTATATCGGTTGTGGCTTACCCGGTCGTTTCGCCTTCAGGTCTACTGCTTGTAGACTTCTTCCGGATCGAAATGCAGGTGATCGTCGACCACGTTCAGCACGGGCTTGCCATCTTCGAGCTCAACCGTTCGATAGAAGCAGGAACGCCGCCCAGTATGGCACGTTGCGTCATGTCCGGCGACCTCCACTTTCAGCCAGATGGCGTCCTGATCGCAATCCGTTCGGATTTCCTTCACCGTCTGAAGGTTTCCGGAGGTTTCGCCTTTTTTCCAGATTTTTCCGCGCGAGCGGCTGAAATAATGCGCCGTACCGGTCTTGATCGTCAGGGCGAGCGCCTCGGCGTTCATATGCGCAACCATCAACAGCTCGCCGTCATGCGCATCGGTGACAATCGCGGTGATCAGGCCGCGATCGTCGAAGCGAGGCGTGAAATCGCCTGCATCCTCCAGCTCGGACTTGTCTTCGGAAGGCGCGTTGAAAATCAGATTCATCTCCGGCTCTTTCGTTGAAGTCCGGTCAGCGACCCCGGACCAAAGACATGAAACGGGCCTGTTCGGCCGGATCGGCCTTGAAGGCGCCGGTGAAGGTCATCGTCAGCGTCGAGGAGCCCTGCTTCTGAACGCCGCGCATGGCCATGCACATATGCTCGGCGTCGATCATGACGGCAACGCCGCGCGGGCGAAGCGTGTCGTCGATCGCATTGGCGATCTGGGCGGTCATTGCTTCCTGCGTCTGCAGGCGGCGGGCGAAGATATCGACGACGCGGGCGATCTTGGACAGGCCAAGCACGCGGCCGCTCGGGAGATAAGCGACATGCGCCTTGCCAATGATCGGCACCATATGGTGTTCGCAATGCGAGAAAAACGGAATGTCGCGCACGAGGACAACGTCGTCATAACCAGACACCTCCTCAAAGGTGCGGCCGAGTACGTCCTCGGGGTTCAGTTCGTAGCCGCCGAACAGCTCGCGGTAGGCCTTGGCGACGCGCGCGGGCGTATCAAGCAGGCCTTCGCGCTGCGGATCGTCGCCGGCCCAGCGAAGCAGAACGCGAACAGCGTCCTCGGCTTCCTTCTGCGTCGGACGTTCGGAATCAACGGCCTGCGGAAAGTTCTTTACAATGGCGTCCATTACCTGTGGATCTCCTGACCCGCTACGCGGATATCATCTGTCGGACTCGCCACTGGCATTCCCCCGTCAAGGGGCTTACGTACCTTTGGCGGGCTCCGGGGCGTTCTGGCTGGCTGACACACCTGCCGTCCTGCACGGTTTCCCATCAAACTTACAGAAGACCATTGCATTTCGATGGTCTTCGAACGACATACATATAGTATGGCATTGTCCCTGTGAAAGTGTCCTAAACGGACACGCTGTGTTTTTTGTTACGAAACGCAAAACAGGTGCATCGGAGCGAAATCTGTGATGGACGACATCTACAACAGCAAAATCCTGGAGTTTGCCGGCAATATCGGCCGCATCGGCAGCCTTCCCGACGCCGATGCCAGTGCCCAGGCCCATTCCAGACTGTGCGGTTCTCGCGTAAAAATCTGGCTGAAAATGGACGGCGATGTCGTGACCGATTTTGCCCATGACGTCAAGGCCTGCGCGCTTGGCCAGGCATCGTCCTCGGTCATGGCCCGCCATGTCGTCGGCGCTTCGGCTGACGAAGTGCGCAAGGCTCGTGAAGACATGCTCGCCATGCTTAAGGCCGACGGCGAGGGACCGAGCGGGCGCTTCGAGGATATGCGCTATCTGAAGCCCGTTCGGGATTACAAGGCCCGGCATGCTTCGACGATGCTGACCTTCGATGCCGTCGTGGATGCGATCGGGCAGATCGAGGCGGCGCGGGCCGAGGTTGTTGAGGCCGTATCGTGAGTATCTTTGTGCCGAGAGTGCATACCCCCCTCGTCCTTCGGACCTTCGTGACATCTCCCCCACAAGGGGGGAGATTGTTGGGAGAAAGCCGTACCCTTCCGATATTGCCACTAGGTCTCGAGGGGTAGCCGCTCATGTGCTATCTCTGCTCCATACAGGATGATGAGGATGAAGGTGGAGCCGCAGCAGGCTCCAAACCGATCTCCCCCCTTGTGGGGGAGATGTCACGAAGGTCCGAAGGACGAGGGGGGTACGTCGCACCGCAAGTAGGCCGCAACTATTCCGGGCCTTTCCGCAAGACACCCGACCGGCTTTTCGGAATGGGCCTCATTCGCCTATATCAGCTGACGCTTTCCGGCTTCATTGGCAATTCCTGCCGCCATATCCCGACCTGCTCGGAATATGGCTATGAGGCTGTCGCCCGCCACGGGCTTTGGGCCGGAGGCTGGATGACGCTGTTTCGCGTCGCGCGCTGCGGGCCTGGCGGCACCAGCGGGCTTGATCCGGTGCCCGGCGAGCTGGAGCGCCGCTATCATTGGTGGACACCCTGGCGTTATTTCCGCCTCGGGCAAAAGGCTGCCTGACCGCATGGCGGTCTACGTCGCACTGCTGCACAGCATCGTTCTTGGGCCAGGCCGACGAGTGGTCATGAGCGATCTCAAGAGAATGGCGGAGGGGGTTGGCTTTCGCAACGCTCGCACGCTGGTTGCGACCGGCAATCTGATTTTCGAAGCTGAGAGTCAGTCTATAGCCTCGATCGAAGAGAAGCTCGAATCCGGGTTTGTCGCGGTTTTCGGCAAGCATGTCGATATCATCGCCCGCGACGCCGAGACGTGGCTGAAGCTTGCCGACGGCAATCCTTTCGTCGATGGCATCGGCAGCGAGGTTATCATTCGCGTCATGCGGCGGCCGCTCGAACCTGAAATCCTCGATACGCTTGCGAAATACCGTCAGGGCGAGCGCATGGCTGTTGTCGACGGCGATCTGTGGATCGATTTTGGACTCAAGGCCAGCGAAACCAAAATGTTGCCGGCGCTGACGACAAAGCGGCTCGGCATCGGAACGATGCGGAATTGGAACACAGTGCGCGGTTTGGCCGAGATGATCCGCCGCTAACGCCGCTTTTTCTTTACTAGATCGCGAAATGCCGCTATCAGGCGCGCGGACATAAGTAAGCATTTACTTGGTTCGCATCTTTCAAAACCACCCGCATTCGTTGGCGGGACTGGACAAGGAGAATATCGATGTCCCAATCCGTTTCCCTGACATTTCCCGATGGTTCCGTGCGCAGCTTCGCTGCCGGCACGACCGGTCGCGATGTTGCAGAATCCATTTCCAAGTCGCTGGCCAAAAAGTCCGTCGCTATTGCTATCGACGGCACCGTGCGCGACCTTTCCGATCCGGTGACCGACGGCAGGATCGAGATCATCACCCGCAACGACGACCGCGCGCTGGAACTTATCCGGCATGACGCGGCACACGTCATGGCGGAAGCGGTACAGGAATTGTGGCCCGGCACGCAGGTCACCATCGGCCCGGTGATCGAGAACGGCTTCTATTACGATTTTGCCAAGAACGAGCCCTTCACGCCCGATGATCTGCCTGTCATCGAGAAGAAGATGCGCGAAATCATTCAGCGCAATGCGCCGTTTACCAAGCAGATCTGGTCCCGCGACAAGGCAAAGGAAGTTTTTGCCGCCAAGGGCGAGCGCTACAAGGTGGAACTGGTCGATGCCATCCCCGAAGGTCAGGATCTGAAGATCTACTACCAGGGGGATTGGTTCGATCTTTGCCGCGGTCCGCACATGGCCTCGACCGGCCAGATCGGCACGGCCTTCAAGCTGATGAAGGTTGCCGGCGCCTATTGGCGCGGCGATAGTAACAATCCGATGCTGACCCGCATCTACGGCACGGCCTTTGCCGAGCAGGCCGATCTCGACAACTACCTGCACATCCTCGCCGAGGCTGAGAAGCGCGACCATCGCCGTCTCGGCCGCGAGATGGATCTCTTCCATTTCCAGGAAGAAGGCCCCGGTGTCGTTTTCTGGCATGGTAAGGGCTGGCGCATGTTCCAGACACTGGTGTCCTATATGCGCCGGCGGCTGCAGGGCGATTATCAGGAAGTCAATGCGCCGCAGGTGCTCGACAAGTCGCTTTGGGAGACTTCGGGTCACTGGGGCTGGTACCGTGACAACATGTTCAAGGTCACCGTCGCCGGTGACGACACCGACGACGATCGCGTCTTCGCGCTGAAGCCCATGAACTGCCCCGGCCATATCCAGATCTTCAAGCATGGCTTGAAGTCCTACCGCGAACTGCCGATCCGGCTAGCGGAATTCGGTGCCGTGCATCGCTACGAGCCATCGGGCGCGCTGCATGGGCTGATGCGCGTGCGCGGCTTTACGCAGGATGATGCGCACATCTTCTGCACCGACGAGCAGATGGCGGCTGAATGCCTGAAGATCAACGACCTGATCCTGTCGGTCTATGAGGACTTCGGCTTCCAGGAGATCGTCGTCAAGCTCTCGACCCGCCCGGACAAGCGCGTCGGCTCCGACGAACTCTGGGATCGCGCCGAAAGCGTGATGATGGATGTGCTGAAGACCATCGAGGCGCAGTCCGAAGGACGCATCAAGACCGGCATCCTGCCGGGCGAGGGTGCGTTCTACGGTCCGAAGTTCGAATATACGCTGAAGGATGCCATCGGTCGTGAATGGCAGTGCGGCACGACGCAGGTCGACTTTAACCTGCCGGAACGCTTCGGCGCCTTCTACATCGACCAGCACTCAGAAAAGACGCAGCCGGTGATGATCCATCGCGCCATCTGCGGCTCGATGGAGCGCTTCCTCGGAATCCTGATCGAGAACTTTGCCGGCCATATGCCGCTCTGGGTCTCGCCGCTGCAAGTGGTCGTCGCGACCATCACCTCCGAAGCCGATGCCTATGGCGAAGAAGTCGCGGAAGCGTTGCGCGATGCCGGCCTCACGGTCGAGACCGACTTTCGCAACGAGAAGATCAACTACAAGATCCGCGAGCATTCGGTCACGAAGGTTCCGGTGATCATCGTCTGTGGCAAGAAGGAAGCCGAAGAGCGTTCGGTCAACATCCGCCGCCTCGGCAGCCAGGCTCAGACGGCCATGTCGCTAGACGAAGCCATTGCTTCGCTTGCTCTGGAGGCGACTGCGCCTGATATCCTGCGCAAGCAGGCGGCACGCCGCGCCAAGGCCGCCTGACGGACCTGGACATCTGAGGGCGCTTCAGGGCGCCGTCAGACAATTGTCATACAGCATTCATATAGTTGATGAATCAAGGCGTTGCTGTGGCTGCAGCATGTGACGCAACGGAACGATAGGAGCGGGGCAGCCCCGTCGCGCACTTGGAATTCAAAGAACTATCCTACGCCAATGAACGGGACCCGCGTCTCAAGCGCTGGTTCATCCGCTCCATCGAGGGCCTGTCCGGCCGGGATCGTTACACCCGGCTTTACGATATCTGGCGCACCGATATCGTCGGCAAGAGTGAGCGCGTTTTCGGCAAGATGCTCGATCTCATCGACGTGCGCCTGCTCATCAAGGGCGAATGGCCGCCGAGCCAGATCCCCGAGGCGCCGATCGTCATCGTCGCCAACCATCCCTATGGCATCGGCGACGGGATTGCGGTGCTGGCGCTTGCCGAGCAATTGGGGCGCCCCTTCAAGGTTCTCATCAACAACGAGTTGTTGAAAGTGCCTGAAATGCTTGATTATTCGCTGCCGGTCTCCTTCGAGGAAACCAAGGAAGCGATGGCGATCAACATGAAGACCCGGCATGAGGCCGTGCGCCTGCTGAAGGAAGGTACGACCATCATCGTCTTTCCCGCAGGCGGCGTTGCCACAGCCAAGAAGGGTTTCGGCCGCGCCGAGGATCTGCCGTGGAAGATCTTTCCCGCCAAGCTCATTCAGGCCGCGCGTGCGAGCGTCATTCCCATCTATTTCGAAGGCCAGAATGGCCGGCTCTTCCATCTGGCGAGCCGCATCTCGATGACCTTGCGCATCTCGCTGCTGATCCGCGAGTTCCGGCGCCTTTCCGGCAGCACCATCACCGCCCATATCGGCGCCCCCAGAAGCTGGGAGGCGCTCAGCGAAGGCAGCGATCGCAAAGATCTGCTGTCGAAGCTCTATGGCGCGGTCTTCTCCATGGCACCGCCAAGAAAGATGCTGCGACGCCGGGCAGGGTAAGCGGCAAGAACGTCGGATTCACAATCACCGAGCAGTGATAGCCGCGATAGCTTCGGCCTGCCACGGCCGTCAATCCATGCTGTCGCCGTCATCGCCGCCAGCCGGCGCCAACTGTTCGTAGGTTGGTAGCGGCTGCTGATTGGTCGTCGCCGACGGTGTCTGGCTCTGACGCATAGGCGGCATTTGGATCGGAAGCTGGCGGGCCGGCTGTTCGGTATCGGCGTCCTGCGGCTGCTGCTGTTTCATCAGCACTTCCACATCCGTATTCATGCCTGCGGCGACGGTGAAGTCGCGCTGATAGATCTTGTCCTTGTTGCGGGCGACGGCGGTATAGCGGCCTTCGGCAAGCACCATGGTCGGGAAAGCGCTGACGCTTTCGCCGACGATGTCGCCCGCCGATGTCAGGATCGACCAGGCGGTATCGGCGATTGCCTCGCCGCCGCCATCCGACACCAACTTGAGCGTGATCTTTGCCGCCCTGTGCTGGATGGTCGCCTGTGTCACCTTGCCGGCTTCCACCTGAATGTCGGCGCGGATGACGGCGTTGACCTCGCCATATTCGGAAACGACGTGATAGGTGCCTGCGCTGAGGCCGACCAGCGTATTCGGTTTCACGTCGTCCATGACAAGGCCGCGTTCCCCGTCTTCCTTGGCCTCGCTGGAATAGATCGAGAAGCTGAGCTCATTCGGCGGGATTCGGACATCCGATCCGGATACTGCATTTAGGACCATGCCGCCGGCGTCGAGCACCATCGTCTGCTTCTGCGTTTCGCCCGTTTCCGCCACGCTCAATCTCTTGGTGACGCCGGCGCGGCCGAAGGAGACATTGACGAAGTAATCACCGGGCAGCAGGTGGAAGGAAGCCGAGCCTCCTCGGGAGCTGGCGACAAGCGGCAGCTTGCCGTCCGCACCGGCAACGGGGCTGAAAACATACCAGGAGAGGCCTTGCTGCTGCGGGCTGCTTTGTGGCGTCATCTTGGCTTCGAGCGAAACGTCACGCAGGGTACGGGCGGCCGAATTCTCTCCATCGGGCGCCACGAAGGCGTTGAGCTTCGGCATCTTTACGCTGCCGTCCAGCTGCTTGAATTCCTTGAAGGCTTCCTGCGCCGAGGCGGCCGTGCTCACGCTCGCGAAGATCGCGATGACAGCACCCAATCGGCGAGCGGATGAAATGCCTGACATGGATACCCAACCGATTGACTTCCGATAAAACACAAGCCACTTCAAAACCAATGCAGTGGCAAATTCAAGACCTACCTCCTAGCACAAGCCAAAATGAAGGCAGTTCCTCAATGAAAACCGATATCAAGCTGGTCGATTATCTCGCTGTGCGCCGATCCATCCCCGCGTTTCAAATGTCGGAACCGGGGCCGGGCAAGGCTGAGATCGAAGAGATCATTCGGCTGGCCTCGCGCGTGCCGGATCACGGCAAGCTTGCCCCCTGGCGCTTCGTTGTCTACCGCGGCGAAGAGCGGGCGCGTATCGGCGAGGAGCTGCTGAAGCTCGCGCTGGAGGCAAAGCCGGATCTTTCCGAGGAAATGATCCAGGTCGAGCGCACGCGCTTCACCCGTGCTCCGGTCGTCATCGCCGTCGTCAGCAAGGCGGCGCCGCATTTCAAGATTCCGGAATGGGAGCAACTGATGTCGGCGGGCGCGCTTTGCCTGAACCTGCTGATTTCAGCAAATGCTCATGGCTGGGTCTCCAATTGGCTGACCGAATGGTTCGCCTATGATGAGCGCGCCTATCCGTTACTCGGCGTCGAACCGGGCGAGAAGGTGGCCGGATTCATCCATATCGGCTCCTCCAGCTTCCCTCCCGTCGAGCGCCCGCGCCCGGAGCTGGCAGAAACGGTAAGTTGGGTCGGCGGGGAGGACGCATGATGTTTTATACGACGGACAGCAATCGCCACGGGCTGGCGCACGACCCTTTCAAGGCCATCGTCGCGCCGAGACCGATCGGCTGGATCGGCAGCAAGGGCAGGGACGGCTCGCTGAACCTCTCTCCCTATTCCTTTTTCAACGCGGTGAGCGACCGGCCGAAGCTGGTGATGTTTTCCTCCGCCGGTCGAAAGGACAGCGTGCGCAATGTCGAAGAAACCGGCGTTTTCACCGCCAATCTCGTCAGCCGCCATATCGTGGAAAAGATGAACCATTCGTCGATTTCCGTTCCCTACGGCACCAATGAGTTCGAACTGGCCGGGTTGACGGCCAAGCCTGGCCAATTGGTGGATGCTCCCTATGTGGGCGAAGCCTTCGCGGTCCTTGAATGCCGCGTGACCGAAGTGCTGCAGCCCAAGGGCCTTGATGGCGAGATGTCGGAAAACATCATGGTCATCGGCCAAGTCGTGGGGATCCACATCGACGAGGCGATCATTCGTGACGGCAGGCTGGACATGGCGCTTGCGCGGCCCGTCGCGCGCATGGGCTATATGGATTATAGCGAGGGCAGCGACGTCTTCGAGATGTTTCGGCCAAAGGCTCCCTGAACTGAGCCATCGCACTGATATGCAAAAGGTTAATAGATACGGTAAACGTCCCGTAAACCTTTCCTCGATAGCGTGAGGGATATGAGTTTGCGGGGCGGGAATCGCCTCGCCGATATCGGGGCATTAAGTGATCATAGAAGCATTCCTTCGCTGGGCTGAGACCGCCAAGGCTGAAAGCAGGGCTCGGGCGGCCAATGCGCTCGGCAGAGCCTATCTGCAGTCGGAGATGCCCAGGGAAGAGCGTGCCGCCGCGGAAATGGCGATGACCTATCTGCTCGATGATCCGTCTCCGCGCGTAAGACTTGCGCTTGCCGAAGCGGTCGCCCGCTCGGCCGGTGCTCCCCGCAATGTCATTTTGTCCCTGGCTGGGGACCAGCCGGAAATAGCGGGACAGATCATCCTGCTTTCGCCGGTATTCACCGATGCCGATCTTGTCGATCTGGCGCTGCATGGCAGCGACGTAACGCGAGTCCTGATCGCCTCCCGCGGCCAGGTGCCGCGTGCTGTCTGTGCAGCGCTTGCCGAGATCGGCGGGGAGGCGGAAATCCTGTGTCTGCTCGAAAATGACGGCGCATTGCTTTCGCAGGCGTCGCTTAAGCGCATTGCCGAGCGTCTGGGTGAATGCGCCGATATACGCGGCCTGCTTCTTTCGCGTGATGCCCTGTCTTCGGATGTCAGGCACCTGCTGATGCGACGAGTCAGCGAGGCGCTATCCGAATCGACGCTCGTTCAGAGCTTTATCGGCAGCGGCAGGCTGCAGCAGGTGACGCGGGAAGCGACCGAATCTGCGACCGTCGCCATTGCGGGAACGGCACAGCACGAGCAATTGCCTGATCTCGTCGAGCATCTGCGGCAATGCGGCTGGTTGACGCCGGCCTTCCTGATGCATGCGCTGTGCTCCGGCAAGGTCGATTTCTTCTGCTGCGCGATCACCAATCTCTCCGGCTGCGAAGAACGGCGCGTGCGCTCCATCATCTCCCGGGGCCGCGTCCACGCCATCCGGGCGCTTTATGAAAGCACCGGATTGACGCGGGACATCAGTACGATCTTCGTCGAGGCGACGGTGATCTGGCGCGATGCGTCGCGCAAGAACGGTACTGCCATGCTGGAGAACGTCTCTTCGCAGCTGATGCGTAAATTCCGCCTTGCCGAACAGCCTCAGGCCGCCACGCAGCTGCTCGACATGGTAGAGAAGCTGGCGAATGCCGAACGGCGACAGGCCGCGCGCAGCTTCGCGGCTCTGGCGACGCTCGCCGCCGCGTGATGTCCAGCACGCGGTTCATTTGCCGAGATTCAACTTGCCGCTGACGATCGCCATCGAATCCCCGCGCCGGAAGGTGTCATCCGCCTTCTCGATATGTCGAGCGTCTAAGCGGAATCGCTTTATCCGCCTGAGAGCAAACACATGCTTGATATGGCTTCGCTGGAGAAACCGGACGTGACCTTATGGGTCGCAAGGTTGGAGGAAGCCACGTCGGATGTTGCGCCCTGGTGGAGGCCGGTGACGGTACGGCGTCGAAATCGCTGCCTTCGGCGACTACCAGCCGGACCCGCTCAGCCTGTTCATGGAAAAGCGGCTGACGTTGAAATAGGCAAGGGGTCAGCGTTCGGCGGCATCCCGGACATGCAGCTGCAATTCCGGTTCCTGCGCTTGCTGCTCCTCGGTCAATTCGGCTTCGCGGATCCATTCGCGCCAGATGGCGACCATGATCGCCATCAGAACAGGTCCGATGAAGAGGCCGAGAAAGCCCATGGTTTTCACGCCGCCGACTAAACCAAAAAAAGTCGGCAGGAAGGGCAGCTTGATAGGGCCGCCGACGAGCTTCGGGCGAAGCGTCTTGTCAACGATGAAGAGCTCGATCGTGCCCCAGAGGAAGAGGGCAATGCCTGCCCAAAGCGAGCCGCTCGCGACGAGATAGATGGAAACGAGCGACATCGACAGCGGAGCGCCGCCCGGCACCAGGGCCATGACGCCGGTGAGGACGCCGAGCGTGATGGCGGAGGGAGCGCCGGCGATCCAATAGGCGACGCCCAGAACGATACCTTCGCCAATGGCAATCAGCGTCATGCCCATGACGGTCGAGCTGATGGTCGCGGGAACAACGCGGGAAATACGCTCCCAGCGGTTGGGCAGGATGCGCTCGCCGAGCAGATCGACCTGCCGAACGAATGTCGCGCCGTCGCGATAGATGAAGAACAGCGCGATCAGCATGAACAGCAGGGTCAGGATGACATGGAAGGCGCCGCCGCCAGCCGCGAGCACCGCGCGGTAGATATTGCCGATATGCGCGCCGCTCACGAGCTGCGCCAGTTCGCCGAGCGAGCCGGGGCTGCCGACATATTGCGTCCATTGTTCGCCGAGCCACGAGCCTATGACAGGTAAGGCCAGAATCCATTGCGGCGGCGGCGCGCCGTCGCGGTTGACGTGCACGGCCCAGCCGAACCATTCACGGACTTCGCCGGCCATATAAATAGCGGAAAGAACGATCGGCAGGACGAGAAAAGTCACGATGAACACGAGGGCGATGGTGGCCGCAAGCGTCGTGTTTCCGCCCGTACGGCGCACGACATCGCTGTAAAGCGGCCAGGTGGCGAAGCCGATAACAGCCGCGGCCAGGACTGGAACGAGGAATCCATAGAAGAAATAAATCCCGGCGACGGCGATCAGAATCAGCAGCCAGCGCGCAGCGGAAATGGATGGTATCAAAGGCATGCGCGCATGCGCACTCGGCCCCAGCCACCGATGCTCCTTCGGCTTATGACGTTCAAATACACCCACCGGACTTACTGCGCCCCTTTTTACTAGATCACCCGGTTATGGGGTATGATCTTGGCTGTTTCAAGAGCAACAGCCGGAAAGCCTCTTTATTATGCGGCCATGACATTAACACGACTGGAAAGCGATTGGCGCGCGGCCGGAGGCAGGGTGTCACGAGGGGCGACGGATCACTTTGAACGCGAAAAACTGCGTCTTTTGCGTCGAATTGAAATTGTTGTCGGCGACGAAGATCAGCACATCGCCGCCGTCCCTGGATTTGCCGAAAGTCATGCCTTCGATATTGTCGGGAGCAAGACCGAGCGCGCGCAAATCCATGATCTCCATCTTGCGCACCGGCACGATCCGCTGATCGGTCACCATGAGCGACGGGATATTCGCGACATCGGTGGCGCCGTCGAGATCGAACATGTTGATGACGACCGAATTGCCGACGCCCTGCGCATAGCCGCGCTCGACAGAAAGCAGATGACGGTCATCGAGCGCCAGGATCTCGGACAAGCCGAAATCGTTCCAGCCACTCGCGGTGGAGGGTGCCTGCGGAATCGGCGAGACCGGATAGACATATTGCGCCTTCTGCAAGCCGGTCGCAGCGTCATACCGAATGAGGCGCGCGAGCGCGCCGTTGGTCAGCGTCGCGACCGGCCCATCCTGATAAAGCGCAGATTCGGTGTTAACGAGAAGGTCGCCGCCTGAAAGGAAGGTCAGGCCTTCAAAGGCGAGATTGTCGCGAATCCCCGTATGCTTGTCGGCCGTCGGGGCAAAACCTTCCGGTAATGAGAATTCGCGGACGAAGCTGCCGTCACGATTGGCGACGCGCGCGAAAGGCGGCAGCAGCGCCTTGCCATCGCCTTCGCTGCTCCAATAAATGCCATCCTTGCCCAGGCGGATGGATTCGCCATCAACCTTCTTGAGCGCAAAAGGTTGCCCATCCTTGTCTTTCAGCGTGACATGATCGACCACCGTGACACCCTTCAGGCCGCTGGCGTCGACATCGATATCGAGGTCGTAGAAGCGGGCAGGCGCCTTTTCGGAGCGGTCGTCGCTGATTGCAATATAGCGGCCGGTAGAGGGATCGAAGTCGATGCCCGAAAGGCCGCCGACTTCCACACCGTTTTCCATGAATCCCGTCGGAATATCGTAATTGCCGAGATAGGAAAGGCCGATGCCGGCCTTGCAGTCGCCAAAGGGGCAGGGCACATCGATCGTCGTCCCGATATCGAGTGCATGGGCGGCATGGCCGAAGAGGAGAACGGCGGCGGTCGTCAGAAATGGCTTCAACATGGCGAAATCGTCAATCCGAATGATAAAATGGCGGCATTCAAGACAATGCCGCCATCTACGCATCCATCCATGACGCTTTCGTAACGGATATCGGACAATCCGGTAAAATATCGCGAAGCACGTTCGCCGGGGCAACCAACGATTGGTTCGCGTCAGATATCCAGATCCTCGGCAAAAGCCGCCCGTTCCTGAATGAAGCGGAAGCGCGCCTCGGCCTTGGTGCCCATCAGATTATCGACGGCATCGCGCGTGCCTTCGAAATCCACCTCGTCGATCTCGACGCGCAGCAGGGTGCGCTTGGATGGATCCATCGTCGTTTCCTTGAGCTGGGCCGGCAGCATTTCACCCAGACCTTTGAAGCGGCTGATCTCGACCTTGCCTCTGCCCTTGAATTCCGTCTCCATCAGCTCAAGACGATGGGCATCGTCGCGGGCGTAGATGGATTTCGAACCCTGCGTGATCTTGTAGAGCGGCGGAACGGCCAGGAAGAGATGGCCCTGGCGGATAAGCTCAGGCATCTCCTGATAGAAGAAGGTGATCAGCAGCGAGGCAATGTGGGCGCCGTCGACGTCGGCATCGGTCATGACGACGATGCGCTGATAGCGAAGGTCTTCCTCGCGATATTTCGTGCGCGTGCCGCAGCCGAGCGCCTGGACGAGATCGGTAATCTGCTGGTTGGCGGACAGCTTTTCGCGGCCGGCGCTGGCGACGTTGAGGATCTTGCCGCGCAGCGGCAGGATCGCCTGGTTGGTGCGGTTCCGCGCCTGCTTGGCCGAGCCACCTGCCGAATCACCCTCGACGAGGAAGAGTTCGGCGCCTGCCGCGGAATTCTGCGAGCAATCCGCCAGCTTGCCGGGCAGGCGCAGCTTGCGCACGGCGGTCTTGCGGTTGACTTCCTTTTCCTTGCGGCGGCGCATGCGCTCGTCGGAACGCTCGATCACCCATTCCAGCAGCTTTTCGGCCTCGGCCGGATTATCGGTGAGGTAATGATCGAAGGGATCGCGCAGGGCGTTTTCGACGATGCGCTGGGCTTCGACCGTTGCAAGCCTGTCCTTCGTCTGACCGACGAATTCCGGTTCGCGGATGAAGATCGACAGCATGCCGACACCTGAAATCATCACGTCGTCGGTGGTGATATTGGCCGCACGCTTGTTCTGGGTGAGGTCAGCGTAGTTCTTCAAGCCCTTGGTGAGGGCGATGCGAAACCCGGCCTCGTGCGTGCCGCCTTCCGGGGTCGGAATCGTATTGCAGTAGGAGTGGATCTGCGGGTCGCCGCCATACCAGGTGATCGCCCATTCGAGCGAGCCGTGGCCGCTTTCCTTCTCCGACTTGCCGGCAAAGATCTCGCGGGTGACGGTGAACTCGTTGCCCATCGTGGCCTTGAGATAATCCTTCAGGCCGCCAGGGAAGTGGAAGACCGCCTTTTCCGGAACGTCGGCGCCTTCGGGCGCCAGCTCAGGATCGCAAGCCCAGCGGATCTCGACGCCGCCGAACAGATAGGCCTTGGAGCGTGCCATGCGGAAGACACGGGCCGGATCGAAGCGAGCGTGATCGCCGAAAATCTGCGGATCCGGATGAAAGCGGACGCGCGTGCCGCGCCGGTTATGCACATCGCCCAGCTCTTCCAGACCGCCGACAGGCAGGCCGCGCGAGAATCGCTGGCGATAGAGCTTGCGGTTGCGAGCGACCTCGACTTCCAGATCATCCGACAGCGCGTTGACGACGGACACGCCGACGCCATGCAGGCCGCCCGATGTCTCATAGGCCTTGCCGTCGAACTTACCGCCGGCATGCAGCTTGGTCATGATGACTTCGAGCGTCGACTTGCCGGGCACCTGTGGATGGTTTTCCACAGGAATACCGCGGCCATTGTCCGTGACCGTCAGGTAGCCTTCCCGATCGAGATAGACCTCGATGAAATTGGCATGGCCGGCCACCGCCTCGTCCATGGCGTTGTCGATGACTTCGGCGAAGAGGTGGTGCAGCGCCTTTTCATCCGTGCCGCCGATATACATGCCGGGGCGCATGCGAACGGGTTCGAGTCCTTCGAGAACCCGGATGGAGCTCGCGCCATATTCTTCCGCAGAAGATGTCGCAGGTGCTGCGCGCGGCGCCGGAGCGGCTGCCGGCTTCTCAGCCTTTGCGGCAGGCTTTTCCACCGCTTCCGTTTTCGGGGAGCGGGGTAGTCCGGAGAAGAGATCGTTGCTGTTATCCATAGAACTTCAAGCTGCTAGATTTGTCCTGGAGGGGCCAGATCCCTTTATTGTCGCATTTATGGCCGGTATTCGCGAATCACCGTGATTCTGCCAGAAACAACGCACAAGAGCGATGGCGCCCCAAAGCGGGGCAGATTCAAAAGAGATTTGCGTTGCCGGGTGACGAATGGCAAGCCCGATGTCCGATCGGAGGAAGTGTCCGCATGCCAATGTCCACAGCTCATTTGCCTATCCTGTCCGCAATATCGGGCATTCTGCTTCTGGCGGCCGCCCAGGGCGCTTCGGCCGACATGCTTAAGCCCTTCAAGGACGAGCTGTTTTCCAACCAGACCGTCATCGAAAACCACGACAATGGCGCCTTCCAGACGATCGATTACCAGGAATTGCGTGACATTAACGGCCGCGACCAAGTTCCGGAAAGACGGGTCAAGCCGGCCTATATCGACACCGGCGTGCGCTGGAAGGCCCAGGAAGACGAGACCTTGCAGCTCGGGAACCGCAAGGTCGACGTCACGCGTATCGGCCCGGCCTCGAAACAAGCCTTTACGGTCATTTTCATTCACGGCCGCGGCGGCGACCGCCGGCTTGGCTCCAACGATTATACGTTCGGCGGTAATTTCAACCGGCTGAAGAACCTCGCCTTCCGCAATGGCGGCACCTATTACTCACCGAGCGTCAAAGGCTTTGACGCCAACGGCGTTGCGGATATCGCCGCGCTGATCCGCTATTCCTACGAGCAGTCGGGCGGCAAGCCCGTGATCCTCACCTGCGCTTCGATGGGAAGCTTCGTCTGCTGGGGCATTACCCGCGATGCCGAAAGCGTCAAGCGCCTGAAGGGCATGGCCATCCTGAGCGGCGTTACCGATCCCGATTTCACCAAGAGCGCCTTCTATACGGCAAAGCTGCCGCTCTGGTTCACGCATGGCAGCAAGGACCCGGTCTATGCCGCGGCGGACCAGCAGGCACTGTTCGAGAAACTCTACAAGGCTCATTACCCGACGCGCTTCACGCTTTTCGAAACCGGGAATCACGGAACACCCGTGCGCATGACCGATTGGCGCAAGGTGCTTAACTGGATCGCCGATCCGCAGGCGTCGTAAAACGCTCCGGCAATTCGAATTATTTTCCGGGTAAGCATTTTTTCAAACGATTTGAACCGGTTTCGACCGCATTCGATAACTTTCCTTTCCTCCTCCTTTTTGTTAGTCCGACTGATGGATAAGGGGGAGACAACCGGAATGACGAAGACCATACGGCCGCTTCTGGCCGGAAACTGGAAGATGAACGGCACGCGTGCGAGCCTCGATCAGATCAAGGCGATCGCGGATGGCGTCAAGGCGCCGCTGTCAGAGAAAATCGAGACGCTGCTCTGCCCCCCGGCCACATTGCTCTATGTCGCGACCGCACTTTGCGACGACAGCCCGCTTGCGATCGGCGCCCAGGATTGCCATCAGCAGGTCAGTGGTGCCCATACCGGCGATATTTCCGCCGAGATGATTGCGGACTGCTTCGGCACCCATGTCATCGTCGGCCATTCCGAGCGCCGCAGGAACCATGCGGAAAGCGACATGCTGGTGCGCGCGAAAGCGCAGGCGGCACATGATGCAGGGCTTATCGCCATCATCTGCATCGGCGAGACCGCCTATGAACGCAACAGCGGCCAGACGCTCGAGGTACTGAAGCGGGAGCTGATCGGCTCCATTCCGGATGGCTCGACGGCGGAGACGACGGTCATTGCCTATGAGCCGGTCTGGGCAATCGGCACCGGTGTCGTCCCGACACAGGAAAACGTCGAGGAGGCACATGCCTTCATCCGTGCCGAGCTCATCGAACGCTTCGGCAAGGAAGGCGCGAACATGCGGGTCCTCTATGGCGGATCGGTCAGCGGCGCCAACGCGCGCGACCTTCTTGACGTTCCCCACGTCAACGGCGTTCTTGTCGGCGGGCAGAGCTTGAAAGCGGTCGATTTCCTCGCCATTTATGCCGCATTCGAACGGCAGTTCGCCTGAAGCAACAACTTGCCCGGTATTCCAGCCTTAAAGGGGCTTGGAATAGGCGAGAGCCTCATGTAAAGAGCCGCGAGCTTTTCTTTTTGATGCCCGCCAGCGGGCAGGACTGGATCTATGCAAACCGTACTGCTTGTTATCTATCTCATGATCGTCGTCGCCCTTATCGGCGTTGTGCTGATTCAGCGCTCCGAAGGTGGCGGCCTCGGCATCGGCGGCGGATCGGGCTTCATGTCTGCGCGCGGTACGGCCAATGCGCTGACGCGCACCACGGCCATTCTGGCAGCGCTGTTCTTCGCGCTCGCGCTCGGCATGAACGTGCTGTCGCGTTTCGAAGCTCGCCCGACCGACATTCTCAACCGTATTCCGAGCACGGCGGGCCAGGGCAACGGCATTCTTGATTCGCTCGGCGGGCAGAAGAGCCCGGCGCCGGCGACCACCCAGCCGAAGCCGGCCGACAATAGCGGCGTTCCGAACGGCGGTGCCGTCGCTCCGCAGTCGCAGGCGACGCCGCCTGCAACGACGAACCAGCCTGCTGCTACGGCACCTGCTCAGCAGGCTCCGTCCGCGACCGGTCAGCAGACCACGCCGGCGACGACTACTCCTGCGCCAGCCGACAACGGCGGCGTTCCGACCGGCAAGTAATTCCGGTCGCCGAAGATCATCCCCGGCAGGTCCTTGGATCTGCCGGTTTTGTTTTGTCCATATTCCGCATTCTGTAGCCAAAATTCCGGAAACGAATTTTAGGGCTAGCGGAATCATTTGTGAAAAGGTATCCGGTGACTCCCATGGCGCGATATGTATTCATCACTGGCGGCGTGGTTTCTTCCCTCGGAAAAGGAATTGCGGCTGCGGCTCTCGGAGCGTTGTTGCAGGCTCGTGGTTATCGAGTCCGCCTGCGCAAACTCGACCCCTATCTGAACGTGGACCCGGGCACCATGAGCCCGACCCAGCACGGCGAGGTCTTCGTCACCGACGACGGTGCGGAAACCGACCTCGATCTCGGCCATTACGAGCGCTTCACCGGCCGCTCGGCCACCAAGACCGACAACATTACCACCGGTCGCATCTACAAGAACATCATCGACAAGGAACGCCGTGGCGACTATCTGGGTGCCACTGTCCAGGTCATCCCGCACGTCACCAACGAGATCAAGGATTTCGTTATCGAGGGCAATGACGATTATGATTTCGTCATCTGCGAGATCGGCGGCACTGTCGGTGACATCGAAGCCATGCCCTTCATGGAGGCGATCCGCCAGCTCGGCAACGACCTGCCGCGCGGCACGGCGATCTACGTTCACCTGACGCTGATGCCCTACATCCCGGCGGCCGGCGAGCTGAAGACCAAGCCGACGCAGCATTCCGTCAAGGAGCTGCAGGCTCTCGGCATTCACCCGGACATCCTGCTCGTGCGCGCGGATCGTGAGATCCCGGAAGCCGAGCGCCGCAAGCTTTCGCTATTCTGCAACGTCCGTCCTTCGGCCGTCATCCAGGCTCTCGACGTCGCCAACATCTACGACGTGCCGATGGCCTATCACAAGGAGGGCCTCGACAACGAGGTGCTGGCCGCGTTCGGCATCGAGCCGGCGCCGAAGCCGCGTCTCGACCAGTGGGAAGAAGTCTGCAACCGCATCCGCACGCCGGAAGGCGAAGTGACCATCGCGATCGTCGGCAAGTATACCGGCCTCAAGGATGCCTATAAGTCGCTGATCGAAGCTCTTCATCACGGCGGCATCGCCAACCGGGTCAAGGTCAAGCTCGAATGGATCGAGTCGGAAGTCTTCGAAAAGGAAGATCCGGCGCCCTATCTCGAGAAGGTTCACGGCATTCTCGTGCCCGGCGGCTTCGGCGAGCGCGGTTCGGAAGGCAAGATCCTGGCTGCCCGCTTTGCACGCGAGCGCAAGGTGCCGTATTTCGGCATCTGCTTCGGCATGCAGATGGCTGTCATCGAAGCGGCCCGCAATCTGGCCGGCGTCGAACATGCCTCATCGACCGAGTTCGGACCGACCACGGAACCAGTGGTCGGCCTGATGACCGAATGGCTGAAGGGCAACGAGCTGCAGAAGCGCACGGCATCCGGCGATCTCGGCGGCACCATGCGTCTCGGCGCCTACAAGGCGGCGCTGAAGAAGGGCACGAAGATTTCCGAAATCTACGGTTCCACCGATATTTCGGAGCGCCATCGCCACCGCTACGAGGTCAATGTCGATTACAAGGACCGGCTGGAAGATTGCGGCTTGACCTTCTCGGGCATGTCACCGGATGGCATCCTCCCGGAGACGGTCGAATATGCGGATCATCCGTGGTTTATCGGTGTCCAATATCATCCGGAACTGAAGTCCCGGCCGCTGGAACCGCATCCGCTGTTCTCCAGCTTCATCGAAGCTGCGACGGAACAGAGCCGTCTGGTCTAAGGGCGGCGAATCGCTTGCGGTAGTCGCTCGGACTGACCGCAAGCCTCTCCCGAAAATGATGGCGCATGGTGGCGAGCGATCCAAATCCGCTCGCCACAGCCACATCGTCCAATGAGATGGCTGTTTGCCTTTCAAGCAGATCGCGGGCGCGCCGCAGCCGCTCGCTGAGTAGCCATTCGCCCGGCGACATGCCGGTGGTCGCCTCGAAACGGCGCTGGAAAGTCCGCACGCTCATGCCTGCCCGCGCTGCAAGTGCCGAGATCGGCTGCTCTTCCTGCAGACGCTCTCTCATCCATTCCAGCAAGGGGCCCAAGCGCGCTCCCTCGCGCTGTCTCAATACCGGTGTCTCGATATACTGCGCCTGGCCGCCCTCGCGGTGTGGCGGCACCACGAGGCGGCGCGCGACGTTGTTGGCAATGTCCGGTCCAAAATCCCGGCGCACCACATGCAGGCAGAGATCGATCGCGGCGGCACTGCCGGCGGCTGTCAGCACGCTGTCTTCGTCGACATAGAGAACATCGGCATCGACAGTGATATCCGGGTAGCGCGCGGCAATAGAATCGACGTAGCGCCAATGCGTCGTCGCCTTTCGGCCCGCGAGCAACCCGGCGGCGGCAAGAACCGCCACGCCCGAGCAGAGCGACATGATGCGCACGCCACGGCGGCTGGCCGCTTGCAGCTCGGCAACCAAAGGGGCGGGGACAGGCGTCCCGATCCCGCGCCACCCGGGGACGACGATCAGATCGGCATCGGCAATGATCTTGAGCCCATGATCGACCTGCACTGTCAGCCCGCCAGCGGCGCGAAGAGGGCCGTCCTCGATCGCGCAGGCGGAAAAGCGATACCAATTATCGCCCATCTCCGGCCGGGGCAGGCCGAAGATTTCATAGGCGACGCCGAATTCGAATGTGCACAGCCCGTCATAGACAAGAGTGACGACGTGCGGACCGAGAAGATTTGGGCTACCTGAGTTTGGCATAATATTGACGTTATATGGCATTTCGGCCAATTTCAACTGAGGGATCACTCAGGCATGAATACACCGAAACAGAAGGAGCGTTCCATGTCCCTAGTCAGTGAAATCCCCGCAGCCGCCCCAAACCTTGTCGCCGAACACTATGCCTGCAGGCTTGCCTTCGAGACCGATTGCTCCGACGTGCGCCAGGCGATGACATCAGGCAATGTGGATTTCGTCCTGCTCGATGTCCGCGGTCCGGCTATGTTCCAGGAGCAGCATATTCCCGGCGCAATTAATTTGCCGCATGGCAAGATGACCGCGCGGAAGATGGCGGAATGGCCTGATGATACGCTGTTCGTCGTCTATTGCGCTGGGCCGCATTGCAACGGCACCGACAAGGCGGCTTGGCGCCTGGGTTCGCTCGGCAAGCGCGTGAAGGTCATGATCGGCGGCATGACCGGCTGGGCCGATGAGGGCCACCCCTTCGAAAGAGGCTAATCATGCATGGAGCAGACCCGACGATTCCGGGTCTGCTCATTTTCATGACATTGCGAAAAACTTCGGCACCTACGTCATTTGACTGTCGCGCCGCTCCCGGTTCCGTGCCACTGTGCGAGTAAGCACAACGGGAACAAAAGTATGATCCTCAATCCATTCGACGATTGCGTGGAAAGGCCGAAGGCCAAGATCGCCGTCACCTTCGCGCTGCTGATCGCATTCAACATTGCCGCATGGATCTGGGCCTGGTTCGCCTTCGCCGACCGGCCGTCTCTGCTGGGCATTGCGCTTCTTGCCTATATGTTCGGGCTTCGTCACGCTTTCGACGCTGATCATATCGCCGCGATCGACAATGTCGTGCGCAAGCTCATTCAGGAAAAGAAGCAGCCCTATGCGGTCGGCTTCTTCTTTTCGCTCGGCCATTCCTCGATCGTCGTGATCGCCTCGATCCTGATTGCGGCAACCGCCGCCGCCATGCAGAGCCAGCTCGATTCCTTCCACGATATAGGCGGCGTCATCGGCACGACGGTTTCGGCGATGTTCCTGCTGTTGATCGGCATTGCCAATCTCTTTGTCCTCAAAGGCGTATGGTCCGCCTTCAGGCGGGCGCAGAGGGGCGAGAGGATCGCGGACGAGGATCTCGATACGCTGCTTGCCGGCGGCGGTTTTCTGGCCCGCATCTTCCGGCCGATGTTCAAGGTCGTTACCCGCTCGTGGCACATGTATCCGATCGGTTTTCTCTTCGGCCTCGGCTTCGATACCGCGACGGAAATCGGGCTTCTCGGCATTTCCGCCGCTCAGGCCGCGCAGGGCATGTCCTTCTGGACCATCCTCGTCTTCCCGGCGCTCTTCACCGCCGGCATGTCGCTGATGGATACGCTCGACAGCACGCTGATGACCGGTGCCTACGGCTGGGCCTTCGTCAAGCCGGTGCGCAAGCTCTGGTACAATTTGACCATCACCGCGGCCTCCGTCGTCGTCGCCATCTTTATCGGTGGCATCGAGGCGCTCGGACTGATCTCGGACAAGCTCGGCCTCGAAGGCGGCTTCTGGAGCTTCATCGGCGAACTCAATGACAATCTTGCCAATTTCGGCTTCGCCGTCGTCGGCATTTTCCTGCTGAGCTGGCTGATTTCGACCATCCTCTACAAAGCCAGAGGCTACGACAACTTGCAGATCAATCGCTCATGACGCATCATCGTCCCAAGGGATCGAGCATGTCGTGACTGGAAATCGCCGTCCGCCGCTCCAGTTATATGCGATGAGGGGCCACAATCATGATCCACGCAAGCAATATTCGTAACCTGGCGCTGGCGGCAGGCACCCTGTGCATCATCAGCGCCGGCACGGCTTTTGCGCAAACCGTCGCGAATTGTCCGTTGCGGCCCACTGTCAGCGCCGAGCGCCGGACGTTGAATTGCGGAGCTGGGCTTAGCGTCACCGTCGAGCGCGGCGCGCACTACCGGCTTGCGGACCGGAACCGTGATGGCCGAGTAGATGCTCTTGTGCTCGACAGCAAGGCAGCGCTGATCGATGTGGATGCCGGTCATATTCAGGGTGGTTTCGAAGTGGTGACGCCGCAGGCAATCGCCGCCGTGCGCGGCACGCGATGGGCGGTCGACGTGAAGCGAGCCAATACATCCGTGCTTGTCTTGCGCGGCCGGGTGGCGGTCAACAAGGTATCAACCGGCCAGGGGGGCACGCTCGGCCGAGGGCAAGGCGTCGATGTCGATCGCAGCCGCTCCGCATTGCGTGTCACCCAATGGGGACAACCGCGCATAAACGCTTTGATGGCTCGCCTCGGCCAGTGAGATCGCGACACCATGCGCAGACCGCCGCTGCAGACGTTGATTGCGCTTCTCTTGACTGCCGTCTGGGGATTGGGCCTTGGTATCGCGCATCTGCGCGGTGACATTCCCTTCGTCGACAACGCCGAAGCGACGCTGACGAACCTTCGCAATACACTCGGCGGCAGCCACCAACCACCCGATCTCGTCACGATCGTCGCCATAGACGATGACACGTCGCGCGTGGCGGGGCACTATCCCTTGCCACGGACCACGCTCGCCAAGATCATCGATGCCATCGGCGCGTTGGGGCCGAAAGCCATCGCTCTCGACCTGCTTCTGGTCGATTCCGGCGACGAGGCGGGTGATTCCGCGCTGGAGCAATCACTGAAGCGAACGAAAGTCGTGCTTGCTGCGGCCGGTATTTTCCCCGAAAGCCGACAGCGTGTCGTCGATGACAGCAGGGAACCTCTCGCCCGCGTGCCAAGCGCGCTGCAATTCCTCGAGCCGCAGCGGCGGTTCGCCGACGCCGCAAGCTATGGTGTCGTCAATGTGCAGACCGACAAGGCGGGAACGCCGCGTTTCGTTCCGATGCTGTTTCGCAGCGGCGAGCGGATCGAGCCATCCTTTTCGCTGCGCGTCGTTTCCGCTGCAACCGATGAGCAGACAACCGTCATCTCCGATCGCATCAAGATCGGTGACCGGTCCATCCAGACCGATACCGGCTATCTCTTGCCGCTCTCTTTCTACGGTCCGCGCGGCACGATCCGCACCATCAGCGGCAGCGCGGCGCTTAACGGGCAATTGCCGGAAGCTGCGATCAGGGATCATATCGTCGTCATCGGCGCAACCGTTACCGGCGGCGGCGATGTCTTTCCAACGCCCTTCGATCCCGTCCTGCCGGGTGTCGAAGTCATCTCCACCTCGATCACGCATCTGATTGCCGGAGACGGACTGGTGCGCGACCGCAACATTCGCTTCATCGACCTTTATTTCGCCATCGGTTTGCCGCTGCTCGTCGTCGGCCTTCTCTCCTGGCAGCGCAGCACCATCGGCCTGATAACGGCTCTCGGTGCCGTGCTCATCTGGTTCGCAGTCAATGTCAGCGCCTTCAAGCATGGGATCTGGCTGAGCGCCGCCTTGCCGATTGCCGCGACCGTGCCGCCGGCGCTGTTGTTCGGCGCGGCGCAGCTTTGGTTCGACCGCAGGCGGGCCACGCGCTTCGCCGAGCAAAGCGAGCTCCTGCAGCGCATCGAGGCGCCCGGTCTGGCCGAACATCTTGCCCGTGATCCCGACTTCCTCGCAAACCCGGTGCATCAGCAGGCTGCCGTCGTCTTCATCGATATCAACGGCTTCACAGGTCTCAGCGAAACGATCGGCCCGGCTGCGGTGCGGGAACTGCTGAACGGCTTCTATAATCTCGTCGATGAGGAGGTGACTGCGTGCGGCGGTGCCATCACCAGCTTCATGGGCGATGGAGCGATGATCCTTTTCGGCTTGCCGCAGCCGACGCCGAGCGACCCCGCCGATGCGGCGCGCTGTTGCATTCGCCTGTCCGAGCGGATGAGAGGCTGGCTCTCGGCGCTGCCGGAAACGGTCGCCTCCCGCATCGGCTTCAAGATCGGCGCGCATTTCGGCACCATCGTCGCCTCGAGGCTCGGCGGTGGTGGGCGCCAGCAAATCACCGCAACCGGCGACACGGTCAACATTGCCAGCCGTCTGATGGAGGTCGCCGCCAGCAAGCGCGCCGAGATCGCCATCAGCGACGAGCTGTTGCTCTCCGCCGGTCGGGACAGCACGCCTTTCAGGGAAGGGAGCCTCGACGGCCCGATCCAAACAAGCTTGCGTGGCCGCGCCGGAACATTGACCATATGGCTTTGGCGCAGCCGACCGTGATCGGCCTCTGCCTGAAAGGTTTCATCCGTTCCACATCGGAATGATCGAAATCACCAGGAGGCAGGCAAGGGAGACATTAACTGCGCGCCACTGCCACGCGGTTTTCAATAGGCGCCCGACCATTTGTCCGAGAATGCACCAGACGGCGAGCGAGAAGGCCGCGACCAGACAGAAGGTCACCCCGAGCAGGGCTGCGAGTTTGACGGGACTTTCCGCCAACGCCGCGAAAGACGCGGCAGCACCCATGGTCATCGCCCAGCCCTTGGGATTGTGCCAGAGCATCCAGAGACCGGCGATAAAGCCGGTAGGCCTCACCATCTGGCCTGACATACTCGGCGGGCCACTCCTGCCGATCCGGATGGCAAGCCAGATCAGGTAGAGCGAACCCAGTGTCTTCATGCCGATCTGCAGCGCCGGCAGCGCCAGCAATACGCCGCCAAGCCCGGCGGCCGTCGCTCCCGCCATGGAGCCGAGACCGACAGCGAAACCGGCCATGACCGGTATCGACCGGCGAAAACCGAAATGCGCGCCGGATGCGGTCGCAAGCGTCGTGGCGCCGCCCGGCGTTATGGTCGAAACCAATGCGAAGAGGATCAGCGGCAACAGGGTTTCGACAGTCATCTCCAGCCTTTCTCGATTTTGAACGGAGGGATAGAGAGATTGCCTTCATCAGGAAAACGAATATTGAAGGATCATGGCATTAGCATTTATGATGTGAACATGATCCGGAACTTCGACATAGCTCTTATCCGAACCTTTGCTGCCGTTGCCGACAAGGGCAGCATGACGATTGCCGCCAATATGCTGCATATGACTCAGGGTGCAGTCAGCCAGCAGATCAAGCGGCTGGAGGAGATGCTTGGTTGCACCCTGTTCGAGCGGGACAGGCGCGGATTGCGCCTGACGGAAGCGGGCGAACGATTGCTCGGCAATGCCCGCCGCCTGCTGGCGTTGAATGACGAGATTTGGGACGACATGACGGAGAGGAGCGTTCGCGGCAGCGTCCGGCTCGGCGTTCCCTACGATCTCGTGGGAGCAACGCTGGCGCCCGTACTGAGGTCTTACGCCGAACGTCATCCGCAAGTGGAGATTTCGCTCGTCTGCGCCTCGTCGCCGGAACTGCTGGAAGAATTGAGAAAGGGAACCATCGACCTCTGCGTGGTGGAGGAACCATTAGGCTCATCGCAGGGAGAATGCCTCAGCGTCGAGCGGCTCGTCTGGGTGGGCGCGCGGGCGGGAAATGCCCATCGCAAGGTGCCTTTGCCGATCTCGATGGTCGCCGACACCTGTGCCTTTCGCCCGTCGGTCTTTGCGGCCCTTGCCAATGATAAGCGCCGCTGGCGGACGGTCTTCGAGAACGGCAATATCGAGGCGACCACGGCGACGGTGCGCACGGATCTCGCCGTGACCGCATGGCTCGCCTCCACCGTTCCGGCCGATCTCGATATCCTCACGGTCGAGCAAGGGCTGCCGGAACTGCCGGTCTTTGCGATCAATCTGCATTTGCCCAAGGGTGGCGCAACGCCGCAGACGCTGGAGCTTGCCCGCCACATCCGAGAAGGCATGATGCGGCCGCGCCAGTCCGCGGCCGCCTGAGCGTTTATGGGATCCGCTATGCCGCTTTCGGCAATGGACCGACATAGCGCGACTGCGGGCGGATCAGGCGCCCGTCGAGTGTCTGTTCGCGCGCATGGGCGATCCAGCCGACTGTGCGGCCGATTGCGAAGACGCCGGTAAAGGAATTGCGCGGGAAGCCGAGCGCATCGAGCAGCAGAGCGGTGTAATATTCGACATTGACGTCCAGCGGACGATCCGGCTTGCGCTCCTTCAAAAGCGCCAGCGCCGCTGCCTCGATCGCTTCCGCCAATGCGATGCGCCCGGCATCTGCCTGTCTGCTCACAAAGATCGGCTTCAAGGCCGTTTTCAGAGCATCGGCGCGCGGATCGCGAACGCGATAGATGCGATGGCCGAAACCCATCAGCCGCTCGCCATGATCGAGCGCCTGCGACAGCCATGCGCGGGCATTTTCGGGCTTACCGACACCGTCAAGCATATCGAGAACCGGGCCGGGGGCGCCGCCATGCAAGGGACCCTTGAGGGCGCTGATGGCCGCAAGCACGGAGGAGGTCAGGCCCGCATGCGTCGAGGCAATGACGCGCGCGGCGAAGGTCGACGCATTGAGGCCATGGTCGGAAATCGTCACCAGATAAGCATCCAGGCCCGCCGTTTGCTCCGCCGTCGGCAGGCGGCCCGTCAGCATGCGCAGGATATCAGCCGATTGTGAAAGCGATGCATCCGGCTCGATCGGCGTTTCCCCCCGCTGCAATCGCAGCACGGCCGGCAGGAAGACGGCCGGCGCCGCCATCAGGCGGATCGCCGTCGCAAAGTCCTCACCGTCGCCGAGGCGCGCCAGCAAGGCGCGTACGGCATCGACCGGCGGCAGGGCGAGCACAGCGGCATCGGCAGCCTGCACATGCGCGAAGAGCGCAAGGCGGGCCACGCCGAGCTGCGTGCGGACGGAGGCTGCATCGATATGTTCATCGAACAGGCCATCCAGCAACAGCGCCGCAACATCCTCGAAGCGGCTGGTCGCCACAAGATCATCCAGCGATACGCCGCGGATAATCAGACGACCGGCCGCGCCATCGACGTCGGACAGCTTCGTTTCTGCGGCAATGACGTCTTCAAGACCACTTTTCATCATCGTTCTCCTTTGACTATCCGATTAGATCGGGCCTATTTTTATTGACGTCAATCTTGATGCAATTGATCAATATGAGGGAAGATGAGCTGGCTGACGGCGGAGCAGGCGCTGAACCTGCTGGGAACGAAATCACAGACACTCTACGCCAATGTCAGCCGCGGGCGCATTCGTGCGAAGCCGGATCCCGCCGATACGCGGCGCAGCCTCTATTTTACCGACGACGTCAAGCGGCTGGCCGCCCGCCATGCCGGCCGACGCAAGACGGAGGCGGTGGCAGCCGAAGCCATCCAATGGGGTGATCCGGTATTGCCATCGGCGCTGTCGACGGTTTCGAACGGTAGGCTCTTCTATCGCGGCCGGGATGCGGCAATGCTTTCCGAAAGTGCTGCGCTCGAGGATGTCGCGCTGCTGCTGTGGGACATGAAGCGGCCGCTACGTTTCGAGCAAAACGAGGCGCGGCAAAAGACTCCCTCCTTGAACGCCGCATTCTCTGCCCTTGCCGAGCGCATTACGGGAGACCTGCCGTCACTTGGGCGCTCGCTCCCAGCCCTGCAGAACGAAGCGGAAAGCGTGTTCGACACGGTGGCCGAAGCCTTGGCGCCTGGCGCATGGAACGAACCACTACATCAACGCCTTGCCGCAGCCTGGAACCGTCCCGATGCTAGCGATCTGATACGCCGCAGTCTCGTTTTGCTCGCCGATCATGAATTGAATGCTTCGACCTTCACCGCACGGATCACGGCGTCCGCGGGAGCGACTTTATCCGCCGCGGCCCTGTCTGGCCTTTCCACTCTAACGGGTCCGTTGCACGGCGGCGCATGGCAAAGCGTGCGCTCGCTGATCGCCCGGGCCGCAGTAACGGGCGCGGAGGAGGCGGTTCGCAGCTACCTGTCGGAGGGCCGTGCATTGCCGGCCTTCGGTCATCAGCTTTATCCGGATGTCGATATCCGTGCCGAGGCTCTGCTGCACTGCTTTACGCTTCCGCCGCTATTTGCCAGGGTTCGCGACGTCGGCGAACAGCTGGTCGGCGAGCGCGTCAATGTTGACTTCGCTTTGACGGCGATGACCCATGCCTATCACCTCCCGGAGGATGCGCCGTTGATCATCTTCGCGCTGGCGCGAACGGTGGGCTGGCTCGCTCACGCCATGGAACAGGCGACCAGCGGCCGGCTGATCCGGCCGCGTGCACGCTATGTCGGCCCGCCGGTGCAGTGATTTGGCCGGAAATGCAGCATCGCACTCAAGTCTCCGGCAAGTGACAAACCGCTTCGATGTTGTGGCCATCCGGATCGAGAATGAAGGCGCCATAGTAGTTCGGGTGATAGTGAGGACGAAGCCCGGGAGCGCCATTGTCCATGCCGCCGGCCGCAAGTGCTGCCCGGTGAAATTCGTCGACGATTTCCCTGCTTCCGGCCGCGAAGGCTATATGCGCGCTTGTCTGCGACGCATCACGCTGGCCGATCCAGAAGAAAGCCTTCAGTCTGGCGCCATAGCCCGCAAAAGTTTCGCCCTCCGCGTAAAGGCGTTCGATGCCGAGTGGGTGCAATACCCTATCGTAGAATGTCTTCGAATGCTGCAAGTCGCGAACGCCGATCGTCACATGGTCAAGCATGCTGTCCTCCAGATCGCGTCGTTGCGCTTCCCTAACCTTGTCCGATGGCACCGGCATCGCGGTCGGTAAGTTCGACCCAGCCGATCACCAGCTTGCGGTTGGCAATCAGCCAGATCGTTGCCAGTGCGATCAGACCGACGACGACATTGGCAATGGCGAAGAGGATTGGCGCGAGCTGCGTGACCGGCCCGACATCGCCGCGCTCGACCAGCCGCATCGGAGCAGTTGCCAGCGCCGTCGCACCGAAGGTGAAAGCCCAATAGGCGGGACTGAAACCTTCCTTGGTGATCCAGGGCAGGAGGCGAAGCATGATCAAGGCCTGCAGCAAACCGTAGCCGATCATCGCATGCACCAGCATGTCGGGAGGGCCTTTCGTGACGCTGATATAGGCGAGCGCACCGACGGCCGGCGGCGCCAATTGAATTCCAAGGGTCGGCCTCAATGGCGGAGCCAGTGCCGGTCCCGTCAACAGGCGGTGCAGCAATGCCGACTCGATGGCAAGCCAGGCGAAGAAGCCGGCGCCGAAGAAAAGCTGAGCCCAATCGGGAAAACCGAGGGCTGCGCCGACGATGGCGGTGACGAAGCTTCCCGCCACGCTCGGCAGATAAAGTACGGCGGTCGTCGTGGCGATGTCACGCTCGCCTTGCCAAAGGCCGCCGGTACGCCAGACTGAGAATGCGAGCGTATAGGCGGCGCCGAGCAGGAATATGGTTTCGGCACCAATTCGCGAATAAGGCAACAGCCCTCCGGCAACCAGCATGGTCGCCACACCAACCAGGCCGACGAAGCAGCACTGGACGGGATGCGCCACCTCCGTGAGGGCTTCGTCGCGCGCGATCACCCATTTCAGTGCATAAAGCACGATCAACGCCAGCCAGACGGCGAGGCTGACAAAGGTCAGCGCTTCTCCAACGACAGCTGGCAATTGCCAGATGCGGGCACCGACCCGCCAGGCATTGGCGAGGCCGGAGAGCCCCAGAACCATACCGAAGAACGCGGCGGGAATGAGCGGAAGTTTCAGAGACGCAGCCATATGCCTCCTTTGACGCTCCATGGCGAGCGTGGGCCAAGAGAGAATGTGCGAGGAGCCGGAACCGATGCTAAATTTAACAACTCGAACGGAAGTGCAAAATACAGATTTCCTCAAGGCCGGGAAAGCGGGATCATGGCAAAAGGCGGGAGGTTTCGCCCGGCGATATCACAGATGCGTGAGCGTGCAATTTTTTCTGCGCTCCCGAGCCAGCGCATAGCTCGCCCGTCATTTGTTCATTGGAAAAGACTGCGAAATGTCTTTATTGAGTACTCAAAACGATTGAAACCGTCCTAGGAGACTGAAATATGCAAATCGGTATGATTGGCCTCGGCCGCATGGGCAACAACATGGTGCAGCGCCTGATGAGGGGCGGTCACAGCGCGGTTGTTTTCGATGCGCGTCCGGAAAGCATCGCGGGGCTGGAGCAGCTCGGCGCCACCGGCAGCAAGTCACTCGAAGATTTCGTATCGAAGCTCGCGAAGCCGCGTGTCGTCTGGCTGATGCTGCCGGCCGCGATCGTCGATCAGGAACTGGCAGCGATCGTTCCGCTTCTTGAAGAGGGCGACATCGTCATCGACGGCGGCAACTCCTATTATCATGACGACATTCGCCGCGCCGAAGAGCTGAAGCCCAAGGGCATCCATTATGTCGACGTCGGCACCAGCGGCGGCGTCTTCGGCCTCGAGCGCGGCTACTGCCTGATGATCGGTGGCGAGAAGGAAACGGTCGAGCATCTCTCGCCGATCTTCGCAACGCTTGCTCCGGGTGTCGGCGACGTACTCCCGTCGAAGATGCGCTCCGAAGAAGCCGCCAAGAATAGCACGGCTGAGCAGGGCTATCTGCATTGCGGCCCGTCCGGCGCCGGCCACTTCGTCAAGATGGTTCACAACGGCATCGAATACGGCCTGATGGCTGCCTATGCCGAGGGTCTGAACGTGCTGCATCATGCCAATATCGGCAAGGTGACCGCCGAAAAAGACGCCGAAACCGCGCCCCTCTCGCATCCGCAATACTATCAGTATGATCTCGACATCGCTGAAATCTCCGAAGTCTGGCGCCGTGGCAGCGTGATCACCTCCTGGCTGCTCGACTTGACCGCCGACGCCCTGCATGGCGACGCAGCGCTCTCGCAGTATGCCGGCCGCGTTTCCGACTCCGGCGAGGGCCGCTGGACGATCTCGGCTGCGATCGACGAAGGCGTCCCGACGCCGGTGCTGAGCGCAGCACTTTACGGCCGCTTCGCCTCGCGCGGCAATGACGACTACGCCAACAAGGTTCTCTCAGCCATGCGCGCCGGCTTCGGCGGCCACCACGAGAAGCCCGCGAAATAATTGTTCTATCGATTTGCAGGAGTCATTCGCCAAGCTACCTTTGCGAGTGACTTCTGCGGCGAATATTTCCGTGCTTCCGACAATATAGCGGCACTTTATTGCGGAGTGACGCGGGTCGCGACGCTGCACCACTCCTCCAGCGAGCGGCGTATCGCGATGTCGAATGTTTCTGTGCGGGTGAATGCCCACCAGATGCGCGCGCCGATCCATACAGCCGCCATCTGCCATCCCAATGAAGTTGCCTTGGAGGCGTCGCGGGTCAGTCTCCTGCCCAAGGCGGCAGCAAGGGCCGCGCCCCAAGCAGCGCCTCGTGCACGAAGGATCGGATTGCGAATATCCTCGCGCAGCATGAGCAGCCCATCGGTCTCATTCTTTTCAGCGTTTTCGCGGCTAACCAACCGCAACAATAAGCGGATCGCACCTTCCGGCGTCAAAGGCTCCTCCAAATCCGCAAGCGCCGTCGCCTGATCCAACAAATCCCAGGCATGCAGCAGAGCCGCCTCGATGAGGGTGTCCTTATCACTGTAGCGCTGCACCAGCGTCGCTGGTGAGAGTCCGGCGGCCTTACCCGCTTGAGCGAGGGTCAGGTTCGACGGGCCGACTGCCAGCATTTGATCCAGCACGGCGTCGAGGATGGCCTCGTCAGATATGCTCTTGTGTCTTGCCATGGCTAATTAATAAACATACGTTCATTTATGAATCAACAGGAGATGAAAACGATGGCGAAGATTCTCGGCTACATTGCCTCGAGTCTCGACGGCTTCATTGCCGACGAAAACGACAACCTGGATTGGCTTTTCAAATACAACGATATGAATTTGGGAGAACACGGTTACGAGTTGTTTATCAAGCGTATCCGCACGGTTGTCATGGGGCGCGGCACATACGACTTTATCGCCAACGACCCGACACCATGGAGCTATGGAGACCAACGGGTCCTGGTTGTCACTTCAAGCCCCATCGACAGTCCGAAAGGGAAACTTGAGGTGCGCAGCGACGTCGATGCCCTCATCGCCGAGTTGCGTGCGCTGGAAGATGGTGACGTATGGATGCTCGGAGGCGGGCAACTGCAAATGAGATTCCTGCAAAAAGGCGCTCTTGACGAGCTAGAAATCTATCTCATGCCGGAGTTGCTGGGCGGCGGGCGTCCGCTGTTTCCCGCTACGGGCCATCGCGCCAGTCCAAAGCTGATCAGCGCGCAAGCGCTCGATAGAGGATGCGTACGTCTTCATTATCGCCTCAATCGTTCCGATTGACATGAAGTCCGTCACAAAACTCCGGAACGGAAATCGCCATGCGCGTTTCCAAAAATAACCTTAGCCGAGCAAATCCGGCCGCAGCAATATGACCGGAGTGGGCGAGCCCACTTCAAGCTGCGATGCATGCGGCGGGCGGACGACCAGGCAGTCGGCGCGCGAAAAGACCTTCATCATCGACGAATCCTGCTTCGAGAAGGGCTCGGCCACCCAACCGCCATCGTCAGATTTCGTCAACGTCGCGCGAATATAATCCTGGCGCTGATCGTTTGCCGCGAAGGTTACGGCGGTGTGCGCTACGCCCTCACGCTTGACCGGCGGAAGGGATGCGAGCTTTCTTATCAGTGGCTCGAGAAAAAGCAGGCCGCAGACGAGGCTGGAAACGGGATTGCCGGGAAGGCCGAGGACATGCATGTCGCCGAGGCTGCCGACCATCAGCGGCTTGCCGGGGCGCATGGCGATGCGCCAGAAATCCAGTTTCATGCCGGCTGATATCATCGTCGCCTGCACCAGGTCGTGATCGCCGACCGAGGCGCCGCCGAGCGTAACGATGACATCGGCCTTGGCGACCTGCGCCCGACCGATGGCAGCGGTGATCTCGTCGCTGTCGTCGGCGACGATGCCGAGATCGAGCACATGGGCGCCGGCGTTGCGCGCCAGCGCGGCGATGCCGAAGGTGTTCGACGCGATGATCTGCGAGGGACCCGGTTCATTGCCGGGCGCCACGAGCTCGTCGCCGGTCGCAAGAATCGCCACCAGCGGCCGGCGGTAGACATCCAATGCCGGATGGTTCATAGCCGCAGCGACGGTGAGCCGCGAGAAATCCATGACCGTGCCGGCGGGAAGCACGGCTTCACCTTCCAGGAAATCCTGCCCGCGTGGGCGAATATGCTGTCCCTTGCGCAGGGCGTAGGTCGTACGGATACGATCGCCTTCCAGCCGCTCCGCATCTTCCTGCAGGAGAACCGAATCGGCCCCTGCCGGAACGGGTGCGCCGGTGAAGATGCGAACCGTTTCGCCCTTGCCGACGGTTCCCTCAAAGGCATGACCGGCTGCGGAGGCGCCGATGACCCGCAGCTCCGAACCCGGCATTGCCGCGTCCTCGAAGCGTAACGCATAGCCGTCCATCGCCGAAGCATCGAAAGGCGGCTGGGTCAGGCGAGCGGTCAAATCCCTGGCCAAAACCCGGCCCTCGGCCATATCGAGCGGAACGCTTTCAACGCGATGGATCGGCGCGGCGCTATCAAGCAGGCGCGCCTGCGCTTCGGCAACGGGCAATAGGCTCATTTGTCAGGCCCCTGGATGGCGGAAATCACCCGATTTGCCGCCGGATTTCTCCAATAATGTGATACCGCCGATCTCCATACCCCGATCGGCGGCCTTGGCCATGTCATAGATCGTCAGGCAGGCCACGGAAACCGCCGTCAACGCTTCCATCTCGACGCCGGTACGGCCGGTCAGCTTTGCCGTCGCCGTTATGCGCAGGCCGGGCAGGGCGGCATCCTCCTCGATATCGACGGCAACCTTCGTCAGCATGAGGGGATGGCAGAGCGGGATGAGGTTGCTCGTCTGCTTCGCGGCCATGATGCCGGCAAGCCGCGCCGTGCCGACGACATCGCCCTTTTTGGCGTTGCCGTCGCGGATCAGCGTCAATGTCTCCGGCTTCATTCTGACGTAACCAGTCGCCGTAGCGCTGCGTGCCGTCTCCGCCTTATCGCCAACGTCGACCATATGCGCCTCGCCGGAAGCGTCGATATGGGTCAGACCGGCCTTCTCGGTGCTCATTTCACTCGGCCGCCAGAATGCCGGTTTCGCCGTTCAGCAGCAGTTTCGTCGCCGCCGTCACATCATCCTTGCGCATCAGGCTTTCGCCGACGAGGAAGGTGGTGATGCCGGCGGCTTCGAGGCGCGTGCAATCGGCATGGGTGAAGATCCCGCTTTCGCCGACCAGCAGCCGGCCCTCGGGGACCATGGCAGCCAGGTTTTCGCTGACCGTGAGGCTGACTTCGAAGGTGCGCAGATTGCGGTTGTTGATGCCTATCAGAGGAGAGGAGAGCTTCAGCGCGCGCTCCATCTCCTCCGCATCATGGACCTCGACCAGAACGTCCATGCCGAGGCCGAACGCTTCATCCTGGAGGCGCTTGGCATCCTCATCGGAAAGCGACGCCATGATCAGCAGAATGCAGTCGGCACCCCAGGCGCGGGCTTCCTGCACCTGATAGGTATCGAACATGAAATCCTTGCGCAGCGCCGGCAGCGAGCAGGCGGCGCGGGCAGCCGTCAGGAACTCAGGCGCGCCCTGAAAGCTCGGCGTGTCGGTCAGCACCGAAAGGCAAGCAGCACCGCCGGCTTCATAGGCCTTGGCGAGAGCAGGCGGGTCGAAATCCGGCCGGATGAGGCCCTTCGAGGGGCTCGCCTTCTTGATCTCGGCGATCAGTCCGAAACCGCCTGCATCCTTCTTGGCGAGCAGTGCCTTGTGGAAGCCGCGCGGCGCGGATTGCTCGGTCTGCATCGCCTTGAGACCGGCAAGGGAAATCTTGGCCTTGGCGGCGGCGATCTCCTCGCGCTTGTAGGCCTCGATCTTTTGAAGGATATCGGTCATGACGTCCTAGTCCTCTGCTTCCTCGTTGGAAATGGCAACGAGCTTTTCCAATGCAACGGCCGTGGCGCCGCTGTCCAGCGAATGGGCCGCGAGTTTCATGCCATCATGAAGCGTTTCCACCTTACCGGCAATGACTAGCGACGCGGCGGCATTGGCGAGCGCGATATCGCGATAGGCATTCTTTGCGCCGCCGAGCACGCCCCGGAGCGCCGCCGCATTGGCAATGCCATCGCCGCCCTTGAGATCGGCAAGGTCGGCATGCTGCAGGCCGAAATCGGCCGGCGTCAGTTCAAAGGTGCGGATCTTGCCATTCTCAAGCGCCGCGACGGAGGTCTTGCCGGTCGTCGTGATCTCGTCCAGGCCGTCGCCGTGCACGACCCAGACGCTTTCCGCGTTGAGATCCTTCAGCACCTCGGCCAAGGGCAATACCCATTGCGGCGCGAAGACGCCCAGTAGCTGCCGGCGCGCGCCGGCCGGGTTCGAAAGCGGACCAAGGAGATTGAAGATCGTCCGTGTGCCGAGTTCGACGCGCGAAGGGCCGACATGGCGCATCGAGGAATGGTGCAGCTGCGCGAACATGAAGCCGATACCGGCCTCGCGAATGCAGCGGGCAATCGTCTCCGGCCCGATGTCGAGCTTGATGCCCAGCACGGATTGTGTGTCGGCGGTGCCGGCCTTGGAGCTTTGAGCGCGGTTGCCGTGCTTGGCAACCGGCACGCCCGCGCCGGCAACGATGAATGCCGCCAGCGTCGAGATATTGTATGTGCCGACGCCGTCGCCGCCCGTGCCGACGATATCGATGGCATCGGCCGGGGCTTTCACCGGCAGCATCTTGGCGCGCATCGTGGTCACCGCGCCGACGATCTCGTCGACGGTTTCGCCGCGCACCCGCAAAGCCATCAGGAATGCGCCGATCTGGGACGGCGTGGCCTCACCCGACATCAGGATTTCGAATGCCTTACGGGCTTCGTCCCGCGTCAATGCCTCGCGATTGGCGACCTTGGCGAGGAAAGGCTTCAATTCGCTCATCGACTATCCATCCTCCCGAGCGGGCCTAGCGGGACATCGCCTGTTCGGCGAGGCTCTGGTTGACCGTGACGGCATATTTGCCCTGCAGCTGGCTGACCATCTGATCGAGGATGTCGTCGCCGGCGGCGTTGGCGATCTGGGCAACCTGCTGATCGTCATTGCTCAGCGCGTCCGTCGTCGGATTGTCGTTGACATCGGTGACCTTGAGCAGGATCTGCGTCGTATCATCGGCGCCGACGGCATTGCCGACCGCGTCGACCGGGCCGGAGAAGGCGGCTGCGATGCCGCCGCGGCCCAGAACAGGATCATCGGTCGAGCGCTTGATACCGGTCTTGTTTTCGACGGCAATACCGAGCGGCGCGGCGATATCGGCAAGCGACTTGCCTTTCTGCGCCTCCTGCTTCAGCTCGGTCGCCTTGGCGGCGAGCGCGATCTTCTGCTGTTCGGCAGTCCAATCAGCAACGGCCTTTTCGCGCACTTCCGCAAGCGGGCGATCGTGGTCGGGCGTGACATTCATGATGTCGTACCAGATATAGCCGTCATTTCCGACCGTCAGCGGTGCAGGGTTGCCACCCTGCTCGGCCTTGAAGACTTCCGAAAGCAGCTGCTGGCGTGCCGGCAGGTCTTTGATCTCATTGCCGCTCTGGTCAAGGCCGGTCTGGTCGATGGCATCGATGGTGACCAGTTTCAGCTTCAGCTGCGACGCAGCTTCCTGCAGCGAGGCGCCGGAACCGCGCAGGTCCTCGAACTTGTCGTGGGCGCTGGTGATCTCGTTGGCGGCGTTGCTGAGCGCAATCTGCTTGCGGATATCTTCCTTGACCTCGTCAAAATTCTTCGCGGTCTCATTCTTCACGTTGGTCACGCGCAGGATGACCGGGCCGAACGAACCATCGACGACGGGGCTCGTGCCACCTTCCTTAGCGACGGCAAAGGCGGCTTCGGCAACGGTCTTGTCCGGAACCTGATCCTTGGTGAAGGTGCCGAGCAGCACATCGGAGGGCTTCTTGCCCTGATCGGAAACCAGCTGATCGAACGTCGTTCCGGTCTTCAGCGCATCGGCTGCGGCGTTGGCGAGATCCTTGTTGGCGAAGGTCAGCTGCTCGATCGTGCGCGTCGCCGGCGTCGTGAAGCTGTCCTTGCGCTTGTCGAACTGCGCGCGCACCTCGTCGTCAGACACACTCGCCGGATCGGCGATATCCTCGGCCTGCAGTTTGACGTAGCCGAACTTGCGGTATTCCGGAGCGCGATACTTCGACTTGACGCCGTCGAACCACTTCTGCAGGACATCGTCGGCCGGCGCCTTGACGGGATCGATATTGGCGTTGGTCAGCAGCAGATAATCGATGCTGCGGTTTTCGTCGTGATATTGCTTGACGGCGTCGACCAGGACCTGCGGCGCGGTAAAGCCGTTCGAAACCGCCTCGACGATCTGTCCGCGGATCGCAACCTTGCTGCGCTCCTTGATATAGTCGTCAGGCGAAATGTTGCTGTTGCGAAGCAGCGTATCAAATTTCTGCCGGTCGAACGAGCCATTCGTCGCCTTGAAGGCCGGATCGTCGCCGATCAGCTTGGCCAGCCGGTCCTGCGAAAGACCGAGGCCCATGTCGGCGGCAAGCTGGTCGAGCGAGGCGCCGGCGACGAGCTGCGCCACCGTCTGTTGACCGATCCCGAAGGCGCGAGCCTGCTCGGGCGTGATCTGCATGCGCAATTGCTGGCTGATCGCCTGAATCTGGCGGCGGTAGGCGAGGCGGAATTCATTGGTATCGATGTGTTGATCGCCAACGGTGACAACCGTATTGCTGCTGCCGCCGCTGATGAGGGACCGCTCGACGCCCCATACACCGAAAGCTGCCGCAAGAAGAAGCAACAAGCCCTTGGCAAGCCAGGTCTGGGCGATTTTTCTCAGCACGTCGAACATCGGAAAGCAAACCTCGTCATCATCAAGTCTTCGCACGCCGGCGAAACAATCGGAGTTCCTTAGAACAATCCGAACCGGAATTGAAGAGCCACTGGGGAAATCGCCGGATGGTATGCAAAGGCGCCGGAACCTTTGACAGGCAGCGGCGTTCTACGAACCAGAAGACATAAGGAGCACACGATGGCAGAAACGAAATCAGCTTCCGTCCAATCTTCTTCCGCGCGAGCACAGACCGAAGTGGCAATGGAGGATCTTGCAGCGCAGGTCGCTGCGCTACGCGAAGATTTATCGAGGTTGTCGCAGAGCATGGCAGCCGTGGGGCAGGGAGCGAAATCTGTCGTCACGGAGGAAGCCCAGGAGATCACTGAGCAGTTGCGCGAGAGAGTTCGCGAGGAGCCGATCTTCATGGTCGCTGCCGCAGCCGGCATCGGCTATCTCATCGGCCTTCTCAGCCGACGCTAGCTTCGGGTCGAACTCTCGACGGGTGAGACGCCCCCTACGTACCACCTCTGCTGCGAAACTGCCGAAAAGGCGCGGACGAATCGGTCCGCGCCTTTTCAATTGATGATCGGCCGCCACCCACTGCGGCATCTTTGCGACACCCCTGCGACATCTTCGACAACAGCCATTTCTTAATCGCTCGCCTCTTGTATCAAATGGGCGCTTACTATACGTAGTGATAATTATAAGGTTGCTTATCAATAGCAGGCTTTCCTACCATGAATTCGACACCCACCCTCGGTTTTCTCCTCCACGACGTTGCCAGGCTGTTTCGCAAGCGGTTCGAGCAGCGCGCGAAAGATCTGGGCCTAACGCGTTCGCAATGGCAGACGCTCGCCTACCTCGCAAATAATGAAGGCATCCATCAGGCCGGTTTGGCGGAAATGCTGGAGATCGAGCCGATAACGCTGGTCCGCATCCTCGACAAGCTGAGCGAACGCGGCCTGGTGGAGCGCCGACAGCATCCGAACGATCGGCGAAGCTGGCTTCTCTACATGTGCGAGGAAGCCCGGCCGCTGATCGATACCATGCGCGATATGGGCGACCTAACACGCAAGGAAGCGCTCGAGGGAACCTCGCAGGAGGATCAAGAGCAGCTTTATGAACTGCTTACCCTCATGAAATCGAACCTGCTTAGCGCCTGCCGTTCAAAGGCAGTCGACAAAGAGTTACAACATGGCTGATGCATCTTCTCCGCTTCGCGTACCTGCAAATGTAAATTCCGCTGAACAGACCGAGACCCCGGTTGCCGAGGCCCCTTCCTCCAACCCGTCGCCGCAGCCCGCGGCGGCTGTATCGGCGTCTCCAATCGCGCCCCCGGAAACGCCGCGCAAGCGCCGCAACCTGACGCGACCGGTGCTCTTTGCATTGCTCCCCGTCGCGCTCGTCATCGGCGGTTATTACTACGTCACCGGCGGACAGATCATGTCCACGGACAATGCCTATATCCAGGCCGACATGGTCGGCGTTTCCACAGACGTATCCGGCACGGTGATCTCTGTCGACGTGCATGAAAACGAAGTCGTCAAGAAAGGGCAGGTGCTCTTTCGCCTCAAACCCGATTCCTTCCGGATTGCACTGGACGGCGCCAAAGCGCAGCTCGGCAATGCCAGGAACCAGATCCTGAACCTGCAGGCGAATTACAAGCAGGCCCTGGCCGAAATCGCCCAGGCACAGGCCGATATTCCCTATTACCAGACGGAATTCGAGCGCCAGCAGAACCTGATCAACAGCTCGGTTGCCTCGAAGGCGGCATTCGACCAAGCCAAGCATAATCTCGAGGCTGCGCAGCAGAAGGTATCGGTCGCACAGGCCCAAGCGGCAACGACACTCGCGCAATTGGGCGGCGAGGGCACCGCCGATCAGCCCGTCGAGCAGAATCCGCTTTATCTCCAGGCCAAGGCCGCTGTCGACAATGCGCAGCGCGAGCTTGACGATACCGTGGTGCGCGCGCCTTTCGACGGTATCACCGCCAATGTGCCCTCGCTTCAGGTCGGCGCTTATCTGACGGCCGCGCAGCAGGGGTTCTCGCTGGTTTCCACGACCCATGTCTGGATCAATGCAAGCCCGAAGGAAACCGAGCTTACCTATGTGCGCCCCGGCCAGAAGGTCGACATCTCGGTCGATGCCTATCCGGGCGTGACCTGGAAGGGCACGGTCGCCAGCATCTCGCCGGCATCCGGCTCCAGCTTCTCGCTGCTGCCGGCCCAGAATACGACCGGCAACTGGGTCAAGGTCGTGCAGCGCATTCCGATGATCATCAGCATCGATGACATGCAGGGCAAGCCGCCGCTGCGCGTCGGGATGAGCGTCGTCGCCGATGTCGACACCGGCCATGCCCGCGGCCTGCCGGATTTCATCAGCAACCTGCTGGGCCATTCCCGCGGTCAGGATCATGAGTAACGCTACCACCGCTTCGCCTTCAGCGCCCGTCGCCAATCGCGGCGCAATCACCGCCTGTGTCATCCTGTCCGTCATCATGCAGGCGCTGGACACCACGATCGCCAACGTCGCGCTGCCGCATATCCAGGGCGACGTCTCGGCCAGCGCCGACCAGATCAACTGGGTTCTGACGTCCTACATCGTCGCGGCCGCGATCATGACGCCGCCCTCCGGCTTCCTTTCGGCGAAATTCGGCCGCAAGCGCGTCCTGCTGGTCGCGATTGCCGGCTTCGTCGCCGCTTCAGTTCTGTGCGGCCTGTCGGAATCATTGGCGCAGATCGTCGGATTCCGCCTGCTGCAGGGGCTGTTCGGCGCCTCGCTCGTTCCGCTGTCGCAGGGCATTCTGCTCGATATCTACAGCGTCGAGGAGCGCGGCCGTGCCATGGCGCTGTTCGGCGTCTCGGTCATGGTCGGCCCGGTGCTAGGCCCGGTCATCGGCGGCTGGCTGACCGACAATATCAGCTGGCGCTGGGTGTTCTACATCAACGTGCCGATCGGCGCGCTCGCCTTCTTCGGTATCGTCGTCTACGTGACGGAGACGAAGCTCGATGCGCTCGCCAAACTCGACTGGTTCGGCTTCAGCATGCTTTCGATCACGATTGCGGCGCTGCAGCTATTCCTCGACCGCGGCGAACAGCTCGATTGGTTCTACTCGAGCGAAATCATCATCGAGGCGCTCGTCTGCGTCAGCGCCTTCTATCTCTTCATCGTCCATATGTTCACGGCCGAGCGAAGCTTCGTCAATCCGCGGCTCTTCATGGACCAGAACTTTGCCGTCAGCATCCTGTTCATCTTCATCGTCGGCGTGACCTATCTGGCTTCGCTGGCGCTGATGACGCCCTATCTGCAGACGCTGATGGGCTATCCGGTCGTCACCGCCGGTATCGTCATGGGACCGCGCGGCCTCGGCACCATGTTCTGCATGTTCCTGGTGGGGCGCCTGATCGGCAAGGTCGATACGCGCTGGTTGCTGTTCATCGGCCTCGCGCTGACGGCCTGGGCCATGTACGATATGACCGGCTGGACGCCGGATGTCTCGCAATGGACGCTGATATCGGTCGGCTTCGTCCAGGGCGCCGGCCTCGGCTTTCTCTTCGTGCCGCTGACGACAATCGCCTTCGCGACGCTGCCGGCGCAGATGCGCGGCGAGGGAACGGGTCTCTACAACCTCTCGCGCAATATCGGCTCGAGTGTCGGCATTTCCGTCGTTTCGATGCTGATCACCGAGAATACGCAGGTCAACCACGCCAACATTGCCGCCTATGTGACGCCGTTCAACCGCTATTTCGATGCGACGGCCGCGCAGGGCGTGAGCCCCTTGACGGCGGTCGGCCGCGCGACGCTCGACGGCATGATCACCACCCAGGCAACCGTCATCGCCTATATCGACGACTTCAAATTGCTGATGCTGATGTCGATCTTCGCCATGCCGCTATTGGTGCTCCTGCGCAAGCCGAAGGCGCCTCCTGCCGTCGACCACAGCGTCGCGGTGGAATAGAATAGCCAAGCAGCCTTTCCAGTTTCACTGCGTGGCTAGATGGCCGCCGGGCACCACCCCGGCGGTCTTTTTGTATCGAGAGGCGGCGCGTATCTCAATCGTCGAGGTAGCAACCCGCTTCGACATTATTGCCGTCCAGATCGATCAAGTAGGCGCAATAGAAAGGCGGCCGGCGAATGCCCGGAAGACCGTTGTCGCGTGCGCCATGCTTGAGGCCGGCTTCATGAAAGCGATCGACCGCTTCACGCGACGGCGCTTGGAAGCAGAGATGAATGGGGCTGGAGGCAACCGTTGCGCTTTCAGTCCAGAAAGTCGGCCTTCCTTCGGCGATCACGAAGAAAGGCGTTTGCGGCTTTCCGGTGGAAAGAACGATCCAGGCGGAATCGGGCGCCAGCCGGTGCTTTTCCACGATACGGATGCCGAGCGGCGCCAGCATATGTGCATAAAGCCTGGCGCTGGTCCTCAAATCCTTGGCGACGATTCCCATATGGTCGAACATGCTATTTCCCAGAATGTTCGTTTCGGCGAGTTTAACCGACTGTTGGAGGAGGCGCTAGAGATCTCGCTTGCTTCTCACTCATGGGAAACGACGGCTGACGAAACGCGAGCCCGCCGCGCCGAAGCGCCAGAGCGGATCGATGTTCTTGGTGATTCCAATGCGCTTGCCTGAGACAACTGGCACCGGTTCCGCCAAGGATATCGAAAACGGCGCCGCATCCAGCGAGCAGCCGTCGAGGCTTATATCGATATCAAGCGCCTGCGACAGCTTGCCCGGCCCGTTGCATAGCGAGACGATATCGGCAAGCCCCCGCCGCCGGATCATCTCCTCGATGCCGTTTTCCGGCTCGATCGCCCGGATGAGCACCGCGCTGCCCTTGGTGCAAACGAAATTCAGGCACCAGTGAATGCCGTAGGAGCGATAGACATAGACATGGCCGGCCGCTCCGAACATGGCCGCGTTGCGCGGCGTCGGCCCACGATATGCGTGGGAAGCCTCATCATCCGGCCGATAGGCCTCCGTCTCGACGATGCGACCGCCTATGCCCGCGACCGTGAAACGCGCGCCGATCAGGTCGGACGCGACCACGACGGCATCTCGGCTGAAAAAAGCGGCGAGGGCAGGGCCGGCGAGGGGCTTGGCGCCGAGCGACAGGGAATGATCATCAAAAGTCATGGCAGGAAACTATCCCGGATAGCCCAAGCCATCAACACGACATCCAGCAATCGAGACCTTCGCGGCCAACGCGTCAATAATTGACAAAAAATAAGCCTAGCTTACTAATGGCTTGCTTCAGTCAGATTTGACCCCTGACCTGGCGACGGGGGCCCGGCCGTCTCCCGCGGCCGGGCCACCTTATTTCCTGCGCCTGGGTCGCTTTGCGTCGGACAAATGACGAGCGCCGATATTGGAGCCCTTCGCAGTAAGTTTAATTCTCGCGGAAACTTGCTGAATGACCGTAGAACGCCGTGGGAACACATTGACGCGGCGGTCAAAGCTGCTAAAAAGCCAGCCGTCGAATGATTGGGTAGAAAATCGGCAACCGCATCCGATTTCGAAGAATCAACAAAATGTAGATTTTTCAATCCATTCAATGACTTGGAAGAGTGTCCGAGTGGTTTAAGGAACCGGTCTTGAAAACCGGCGTGCGGGAAACCGTACCGTGGGTTCGAATCCCACCTCTTCCGCCAAGAATCATTGATTTTGTTGATTAATTTCTGTTTTCATTAATCGAATTAATTCTCTACACTTTATGATCAAGGCCCGCTCTCGCGAAAAATCAATGAATTCGAATTGGCATTTTGTCGCGTTTCGCCTGGAAATTACTATTCAATTATTGAACGATTGCTCGCGCCATCTTATTGCTTTCCGCCTTAAAATCAGTTGATCTGCACCATGGAATGCAACCAGAGGCAACAGATGTTCAAGCGCGCAAAGCATATCTTCATGGTTGGATTCGCATTCGTGGTTTCGGCATTCAATTGTTTTGCAGCAGACATTCCATCATTTTGGCGCAAGAGCATGACCAATGATCCGGCGACCAACTGGTATCTGGCCGAAGCGATGAAGCCGCTGGCAAACAGGGATGCTGAAACCCTTAGGGTACAAAACCTCGGAGGTATTATTGGCAACGTATGCACGAATGCGAAGATTAACAGGTCCGTGGGAGAAGACTTTCTGAATCGTTCTCGTAATTCCAAGCTGAGCGGTAGCGCCTATAAAGAGTCTGTGTTTCTCGTCGACGATCAATTTAAATATTTCGATTATCGAGCTCTGGTCCATTTATGCGCGGGAAGTGATTATTTATTTGGCTCACAGGGTCACCTTCTCGCCAAACTGATCACGGGGGCCAAGGACCAACCAAGGTTCGCTTATGATCCCAGCAACAGCTTCATTCGTCTGGCTTCTATCGCCACGGCGAGACACGATCACTTCAGATCGCCGATCGGCAAAATGCCACATGTGAACAGCGACGGCCAATCTAGCAGGGAAACGACAGTCGACGCACTCTCGCCTGATCAAGTTGAGCGAGCACTTCATCGTAAATCTAAGAGCTTTAAGAATCCTTGATTTCATTGAGTTTTGTCCCAGAGATCATGCTCACGTCTTTGAGGATAGCCTTCGAACTGCGCTAGGCATGCGTTAGCGGCACGCTCGGACTATGGGCATGTCACAATGCGCCCCCATGCCTTGTCACGTCCTTCGCAAAACCAATTTCGAAGGAGGTGACAATGATCCGGCAGCGCATCGCGATCGTCTATCATAGCGGCTATGGCCATACGGGCCGTCAGGCGGAAGCCGTGAGGGTGGGGGTTGAGCAGGTGGATGGCGTCGAGGCCGTGCTGTTGACGGTGGACAAGGTGGAGCGCCACTGGGATGATCTCAATGCGGCGCAAGCCATCATCTTCGGGTCGCCGACCTATATGGGCGCGGTATCTGCATCGTTCAAAGCATTCCAGGAGGCAACATCGCATGCCGTTCTCGCCAAAGGCTACCTGTGGAAGGACAAGATCGCGGCCGGTTTCACCACCTCGGGGTCACGATCCGGTGACAAGCTTTCGACGCTGATGCAGATGGTGATCTTCGCAGCCCAGCACGGAATGCATTGGGTCGGGCTCGATCTTCCTCCGGCGAACTGCTCTTCAACGGGTTCCGAAGAGGATATGAACCGTCTCGGCTTCTGGCTTGGCGCGGCGGCGCAGGCGAACACGGATGAAGGCCCGGAGACCGCGCCGCCTGCATCCGATCTCGCCACCGCCCGCCATCTTGGACGACGGGTGGCGCTGACGACGCTGCAGTTCGCCCACGGCCGCGAAATCATGTCATTCCGGCGTGAGCTTGCGGTTCATGAGTGAAACGCCGTTCGACCCGATCTTCTCCGAGCTGCGCCCGCGCCTCGTGAGGCTTGCCTACCGAATGCTCGGATCGGTCGCGGATGCCGAGGATATCGTGCAGGATGCCTGGCTGCGCTGGCTGGCGACCGATCGCGCGACTGTTCGCACGCCCGCCGCGTTTCTGCGGACCATCGTCACCAGACTTTGCCTGAACGAGCTGAAATCGGCACGCCGTCGCCGGGAGTCCTATGTGGGCTCCTGGCTGCCCGAGCCGATCTTCGATCCGGAAGATGCCGATGCGGCCGACGATATCACGCTGCCGTTGATGATGGCGCTGGAACGCCTGTCGCCGCTCGAGCGTGCCGCCTTTCTCCTGCATGACGTGTTCGGCATGGATTTCGACGATGTTGCGCTCGCGATCGGCCGTGAGGCCGCTGCCTGCCGCAAGCTTGCCAGCCGGGCGAGGGAACATGTCGCCGAGGCCCGGCCGCGCTTCGCCATCGGCAGGGAGCAGGGGCTCAAACTTGCCACCGCCTTCTTCACGGCGTCGCGAACGGGGGACATGGCCGCTCTTCGCGCCCTGCTTTCAGAGGATGTCGTTGTCTATGCCGACGGCGGTGGCAAGGTACCGACATCGCAGCGACCGCATATCGGGCTTTCCGCCGTCATGCTGCTTCATGAGCAGCTGGCACGGCTTTTCCGCGCGCAGCCCTCCCAGCTGATCCACTATGCCGTCATCGATGGCCTGCCGGGGTTTGTGACGATAGAAGGCGGCAATGTCGTGCAGACGACCGCGCTGCACATCGAGCGCGAAAAGGTCGTTGCCATCTATTGCATGCGCAACCCGGACAAGCTGCGGCACATTATCGGCGCAATGCCCCATTGACGGTTGACGGCGCGAAGAGCCGGATGCGAAACATGGCATCGTCACCGCGCCGTAACGCGCTTCAGCGAGAGGACTAGCATGCAGCGCTTCACCATACGCCGGCTGCAGCGCGACGATGCATCGATTTTCAGGGATATCCGCCTGGAAGGGCTGGCACATCATCCGGAAGCCTTTGGCGCCTCCCATGAGCAGGAGCTGGAATATTCGCCGGCCCAGATCGGCGACAGGATCGAAGGCAATACGGTGATCGGCGGCTTCGAGAATGATGGAACGCTTGTCGGCGTGATCGCCGTCGCGCGGTCGACGGGAACGAAGATGCGGCACATCGCCTCGATCTGGGGCATGTATGTGCGCCCAAAGGGGCGGGGCACCGGCCTATCCCGTTTGCTGATGGCTGCAGCACTTGAGGATGCAAGGGATGATTGCCGCTCGATACGCCTCAGCGTCGTATCCTCCAATGCCGCAGCCATTCGCCTCTATGAATCCTTCGGCTTCAAGGCCTGGGCCGTCGATACCGAAGCATTGAAGGTCGGCGATGTCTATCACGACGAGATACTGATGCGTCTTGATACAAGTGCCTGAGAGAACTGCCTCAAACCCGTCCGAAAGATCCCGATTGCAATGGCAATGCGATTTCTTCTGTTACAGTGCGGGACGGCGCGTGAGCATCAGTGGACGAAACGGTGCCTGGGCATGCATGTCGTCGCCGACGCTACTTCAAATCAGCGCCGCTTTACCGTGCGTTAACCATGAATTTCAGAATCCCTTCAGTGCGCTCAATTTGCATCGCAAAAACGACAAACTGCAATCATGATTAAAGCACCGTTAGGTGATTGGAGCGTAGCAGGATACCGGAATGAGGGAATGTGCCGGTAGCATACCTCCGTCAAAGTAATGAGTAGCGGCTTGGGACAGATGACATCAGAAAATCGTGCGGTGACATGCGCAACGGGTATGCGTTGGTTTGCTCTTTCCCTGATGTGCGCAACCATCACGGCCTGCGGAACGTCTCAGAAGGTTGCCTCGACGCGCCAGCACGGCAAGGAATATTTCTCCGAGAAGGAATATGGCGTGAAGGCGAGCCCTCGCGTCGTCAACAACGGCCCCGTGCCGAAGGGCGGCGGCCGCTTCATGGTCGGCAATCCTTACCAGGTGAAGGGTAAGTGGTATTACCCCAAGGAAGATTACAGCTACAGCAAGGTCGGCATCGCTTCCTGGTACGGTTCGGCCTTTCACGGCCGCCTGACGGCCAATGGCGAGGTCTACGACCAGCAGGCATTGACCGCCGCGCATCCGACCTTCCCGCTGCCGAGCTACGCCCGTGTTACCAATGTCGAGACCGGCTCGTCCATTATCGTGCGCGTCAACGATCGCGGCCCATACCATCCCGGCCGCATCATCGACCTTTCCAACAAGACCGCGCAGATGCTCGATCTGCAGCACAGCGGCACCGGCGATGTGCGCGTGCAATATGTCGGCCGCGCCCGCATGGACGGCCATGACGACCCTTATCTGATGGCTTCCTACATTCCGAAGGGATCGCGCCTGCCCAGTATCAATCCGGGCGGTCAGATCGCGACAGGCGTGATGGTTGCTTCCGCAGGCCGTATGACCGCGGATCAGTTGCCTGATTCCGAAACCCCGCTTCGCGCAATCCGCCAGCAGCGCAGCTATGACGCCGCACCGGCGATCGCTCCCATTCCGCGCCAATCGCCTTACGCGACGACGGCTTTCGCCGGCTCGACGCCGGATGCCGGTTACAACCGCAGCAAGCGCAATGATCCGCCACCGATGGAATGGAACGGCGGCGCCATGCCGGCAGCAGAGTCGGCGGATCCGACCATGGTCGTGCTTCCGAGAATCGGCCCGATCCCCTATGAACGGCCGGACTTCTCGCGGCGTCTTGCAAGCCTGAAGGATGAAACCCTGGGCTCGACCATTGCCGCCTACCAGGAAGCTCCCGTCAAGACGGTTTATGTCAATCTCGCTTTCGATGCCGTCATGGTTCGCAATGACGGGTTGACGCAGGAATCGATCCTTTCGTCCTATCACCGCAAGCATCAGGGTACGACGCAGGCGGATTGATCAGCATCATTGCCTGAATCTCAGCCCGTCACTAAAATAATCGTGCCGGTGATCGGATGAAGGGGACGATATGCCAAAGCGCTTGATTCTTTTGTTCCTTTTTGTCTTCGGGATCGGCAACGCCTCCGCCTTTGCGCAGGCTGCACCTGGTACTTTCGATACGAAGGCCGCGCAGGCATTCATGATCGAAGCCTCGACCGGCACCATCCTGCTTGCGAAGAACGAGGACCAGCTGATTTCGCCGGCATCGCTCGCGAAGCTGATGACGCTCGATGTCGTCTTCGACGCGATCGGACGGGGGGAGATCAACCTCGATACCGAATATCCCGTCTCGGAAAATGCCTGGCGAACGGGCGGCGCGCCCTCGCGCGCATCGACGATGTTCGCCGCGTTGAAATCGCGCATCCGCGTCGGCGATCTGATCCAGGGTATTGCCGTGCAGCAGGCGAATGACGCCTGCATCGTTCTGGCGGAAGGCATGTCGATCAGCGAGCGCGAGTTCGCGCGGCGCATGACGGCGCGGGCGCGCGAGATCGGCATGTCGCGGGCGACCTTCACCAATTCCACCGGCCTGCCCGATGCCAACGATCAGAATGGCGGCGGCAAGGTCTCTGCCCGAGAGATGGTGGCGCTGGCGCAGGACCTGCAGGAGAAGCATCCGGATCTCTATAAATATTTCGGACAGGCCGACTTCACCTGGAACAAGATCTATCAGCGCAACAAGAACCCGATGCTTTTGCTCAATATCGGCGTGGACGGCCTCGGGCTCGGCTTTGCCGAAGGCGAGGGCTTTTCGATCGTCGCCTCCATCCAGCGCGACGGCCGCCGGCTGTTCCTGGCGCTGGGAGGCCTGAAGAGCGAAAAGGAACGCATCGAGGAGACGCGGCGCGTGCTCGAATGGGGCCTCAGCAACTTCAAGAGCCAGCGCATCTTCGCCGGTGGCGAAGTGATCGGCGATGCCAGCGTCTACGGCGGCGCTGCTTCCACCGTCGGCCTACAGGCAAAAATACCCGTCGATGTCTATGTCCCGATCGAAACGCCGGATCGACTGTCGGCGCGCATCGTCTATCGCTGGCCGCTGGCAGCGCCCGTGGCCGCAGGCTACGAAGCGGGAACCCTTCGCGTGTTCCTCGGCGCGCGGCTGGTGCGGGAACTGCCGCTCTACACGAAGGAATCGGTCGGGCAGGGCACATTGGGCCGCCGGGCCTTCGATGCCTTCATGGAATTGACAGAGTCGCTGCTTTTCTCCTGGCTATGGGACAAGCCTTTGCCGAGCTGAGAGGGCCGCGCAGCTCGCGAAATCTCTGTTCACACCCCATATAGAGTGATGCACACAGAGACATCCACGGTTCCACCGAGGCATGTCTTGGGTTAAACAGGTTGCGTATCGCATACCAGACGGATGGCACGCGAAAAGTGCAGGACATGATCATTGGCTGATGCAAACGGATTATTCGTAAGCTTCGAAGGCGGGGAAGGGGCCGGTAAATCCACCCAGATCCGCCGGCTGGCTGAGCGGTTGCGCGAGCGTGGCCATGAGGTTCTCGTAACGCGCGAACCCGGTGGCTCACCGGGGGCGGAGGCCGTGCGCCACGTGCTGCTTTCGGGCGCGGCCGAGATGTTCGGCACGAGAATGGAAGCCATTCTTTTCGCTGCCGCCCGCAACGATCATGTCGAGGAAGTCATCCGGCCGGCGCTTTCGCGCGGTACCATCGTCCTTTGCGACCGCTTCATGGATTCCTCGCGCGTCTATCAGGGCGTGACGGGCAATCTCGAGCCAGATTATATCGAGGCCCTGCAACGGGTTGCCGTCAACGGTGTCGTCCCGGACTGTACGCTCATTCTCGATATTCCGGCCGAAATTGGCCTGGCGCGTGCACGTAAACGCGCCTCCGCCGTCGCCGCGCCCGATCGCTTCGAGAAGGAAGAGATGCAGACCCATGAGAAACGCCGCGAGGCCTTTCTCGATATCGCCGCCCGTGAATCCGATCGGTGCCACGTCATCGACGCTCAACAGTCCGAAGACGATATCGCGACGGAAATCGCCGGGATCGTGGACAAGCGACTTGCGGCCGCCAATATCGCCGCGGGATCGGAAGCGGCACAATGAGTGACGACCGGCCGGGCGTCCTCGACGGCGCCATTCCTCCGCAGGACAATGTGAAGCTCTTCGGCCATGAACAGGCGGAGGCCTTCCTCGCCCAATCTTATCGCTCCGGCAAGGGCCACCATGCCATGCTGATCGAGGGGCCTGAGGGCATCGGCAAGGCGACGCTTGCGTTTCGTTTCGCCAATCATGTCCTCTCCCATCCCGATCCCGCATCCGCACCGGACATGATCGGCGATCCGGACCCGGCATCCGCAGTCAGCCGGCAGATTTCCGCGGGCGCCTCGCACAATCTGCTGCACCTCAGCCGACCGGTCGACGACAAGACCGGCAAGGTAAAGTCCGCGATCACCGTGGATGAGGTGCGCCGCGCCGGAAAATTCTTTTCGCAGACCTCGGGCACCGGTAACTGGCGGATCGTCATCATCGATCCCGCCGATGATCTCAACCGCAGCGCGGCGAACGCTATTCTGAAGATCCTCGAGGAGCCGCCGAAGCGCGCCTTGTTCCTCGTGCTTTCGCATGCACCGGGCCGGCTTCTGCCGACGATCCGCTCGCGCTGCCTCCCTTTGAAGCTCGCGCCGCTTGCAGACGATGCTTTGAGGATGGCGCTCGAAAATCTGGGCGTTCCGGCCGGGCAGGGGAGCGAATTGCTCGCCGCCGCCAAGGGCAGCGTCAGCGAGGCGCTCAAGCTTTTGAATTACGGCGGCGGCGAAATCATCGAGGCCTATCGCCAGGTGCTTTCGGCAGACGGACCTGCAGCCCGCAAGGCAATGCACCGTCTCGCCGATGCGCTTTCGGCCAAAGACAGCGATACGATCTTCGGCTTCTTCGTGGCTCACATCGGCGATGACATCATCGATCGCGCCCGCGCCGCCGCGCTCGGCGGTTCCGTTGCCGCGGCAGAAAGGCTGGCCCGCCTGCATTCCGAGACCACCGAGCGGCTCAATGTATCGCAAGCCTATAATCTCGATCGGAAGCAAACGCTGATCACCATCCTTGGCGAGCTCAAGCAGCAGCTTTCGGCGTAGATTTATTACGCCATTCCCGACGAAAAACCGCTGCGTATTTTCCGGAATTGGCGCATGTGCTGCTTGCGGCCCGAAGCTGCGCCAACTTACAAAGGTAGTCGCAGTTCGCCAGCCGCGATGCGACGTATGAGGTCAACGAAAAGGTCGCATTCCGCGGCCATAACCCGCTGCTCTAGCGAAAGCACGTCATCTAGTGGATCGATTTGAACAATCGCAGTGGCGACTGTTCGACCATGGTCATATTCTCCGTCGACAATGTGGATCGTTGCGCCCGTTTCGGTCTCTCTATTTTCGAGCACCGCTTGGTGCACCCTGCGCCCATACATTCCCAGCCCGCCGTATTTCGGCAAGAGCCCTGGATGAACATTCAACATCCGCCGATCAAACGCCTCCAACGAGAGAGGGCCTAGTTTCCTGAGATAGCCAGATAAGACAACGAGTTCAGCTCCATGGTCGATGAGCGTGTCACGAAGCTGTTTGTCTGCATCAGACTCACTGTCTTTTGTCGGGATGTGAAGCGAGGGAATGCCGTTGGCTTCAGCATAGGCAAGCGCCGAGGAAGAAGCTTTGTTGCTGATCAGCACCACCGCAGTCGCGTCCACCCTATTCGCGCGAATGGCCTCGTTGACGGCGCGAAAGGATGTTCCATTATTCGACGCGAGGAACGCTATGCCAAGCCGATTCATATGGAACCTCGTTGATCGATATCATGGCAACAACCGAGGTTCCCTTTAATGATACCTAGCGAAAATTTTCAATGACCGCCTTTGGCGCAATACCGCCCATTCGGTAACCGAATCCCGTTTAGGGCGCCCACACTGCCCAATTCCACATTATCCTCGAGTGGGCTAGGGAAGGATCAGCTTACAGGCGACGATGGCCAGCGTAATGGCAAGGATGATGCGCACGGACCGCTCGTGCAGGCGCGGCGCCAGCAGGCTGCCGGCAACGATGCCGGGGATCGAGCCCACCAGCAGGGCGAACAGCATCGTCCAGTTGATTTCGCCGATGAACCAATAGCCCATGCCGCCGATCAGGGTCAGCGGCACCGCATGGACGATGTCCGAGCCGACGATTTCGCGCACATCCGTCTGCGGATAGAGCACCAGCAGAACGGTGACGCCGAGCGCACCGGCGCCGACCGACGTCATGGTGACAAGAATGCCGAGCATAAGGCCGAGGACGACTGTCAGCAGGGCGATGTTGCGAGGCGTTATGGTTCCGCGCTCGCCGCGCCATTTGCGGATGGCCACCAGGATCTGGCCGCGAAAGATCAGCATCAGCGCCGTCAAAAGCAAAAGACAACCCAAGGACAGGGTGATGGTATGAGCAACGGCGGGGCTCTCGCGATTGACGCCGGCCATGATCCAGAGCATGGCGAGCGCCGCCGGCACGCTGCCGGAGGCCAGGAGACCGACGACCTTCCAATTGACCCGCCCGTGAATGCCGTGCACGGCCGTTCCCGCAGTCTTGGTGATTGCGGCATAGAGCAGGTCGGTGCCGACGGCCGTTGCCGGATGAACGCCGAAGAGAAGCACGAGCAAGGGGGTCATCAGCGAGCCGCCGCCAACCCCTGTAATGCCCACAAGCATGCCGACGAAAAAGCCGGAAAAGGAATAAAGCGGCTGAAAGGAACCAATCAAACTCAAATTCACAGGCCCTTGAAGCCGTTGGGCAGACCAATACATAAAATGATGAAATTCACAGCCATCTCAGTCCTGCGTTCCAATCTTACGAAGGGGTAAAGACGAGGCGGGGCCGAGTCAAGCAAGGCGCCATCCCGAAGTTCCGAATGCTGCGGACGCGAAACTTGGTGTTTCGCTCCCGGCAAACATGCGCTAAAGCGAGCGGAGCCAAGAATAACAGAGACGCAACAGTAAAAGCGGACCGCTGCCCGACATGACCGAAAAAATTCCGTTCTACATCACCACCGCGATCGCCTATCCCAACGGCAAGCCGCATATCGGCCATGCCTATGAGCTGATTGCCACCGATGCGATGGCCCGCTTCCAGCGCCTCGATGGCCGCGACGTCTTCTTTCTGACGGGTACGGACGAGCATGGTCAGAAGATGCAGCAGACGGCACGCGCCGAGGGCATGGAACCGCAGCAGCTCGCCAACCGCAATTCCGATGAATTCCAGGCGATGGGCAAGCTGCTGAATGCGTCCAACGACGACTTCATTCGCACCACGCAGCCGCGCCACCATGAGACATCGCAGAACATCTGGAACCTGATGGCCGACGCCGGCGACATCTACAAGGATTCCTATGCCGGCTGGTATTCGGTGCGCGACGAAGCCTATTATCAGGAAAACGAAACCGAGCTGCGCGCTGACGGCGTGCGCTACGGACCGCAGGGCACGCCGGTTGAATGGGTGCAGGAGGAAAGCTATTTCTTCAAGCTCTCCGAATACCAGGACCGGCTGCTGAAGCTTTACGAAGAGAACCCGGACTTCATCGGCCCGGCCGAGCGGCGCAACGAGGTGATCTCCTTCGTGAAGTCGGGTCTCAAGGATCTGTCGATCTCACGCACCACCTTCGATTGGGGCATCAAGGTGCCGAACGATCCGGCCCACGTCATGTATGTCTGGGTCGATGCGCTGACGAACTACATCACGGCGACCGGCTATATCGAAGACCGCAGCAATCCCCGGGCGAAATACTGGCCGGCCGACCTGCATGTCATCGGCAAGGACATCATCCGCTTCCACGCCGTCTATTGGCCCGCCTTCCTGATGTCGGCGAAGCTGCCGCTGCCGAAGCGCGTCTATGCCCACGGCTTCCTGCTCAACAAGGGCGAGAAGATGTCGAAGTCGCTCGGCAACGTCGTCGATCCCGTCAATCTGGTGAACCATTTCGGCCTCGACCAGGTGCGCTATTTCTTCCTGCGCGAAGTCTCCTTCGGCCAGGACGGCAGCTATAGCGAAGAGGCGATCGGCACGCGCATCAATTCCGATCTCGCCAATGGCATCGGCAACCTCGCCAGCCGCTCGCTTTCGATGATCGTCAAGAACTGTGATGGCCAGATCCCCGAATGCGGTCCGCTGACCGACGAGGACAAGGCACTTCTCGATCAGGCCGATGCCTTGCTTACCTCGACCCGCGAAGACATGGGCAAGCAGCTCATTCATCGCGCGCTTGCTTCCATTATCGCCGTGGTTTCCGAGACCGACCGCTATTTCGCGGGCCAGGAGCCCTGGGCGCTGAAGAAGACCGACCCTGCGCGCATGGCGACCGTGCTCTATGTCACGGCCGACGTGGTGCGCCAGATCGGCATTCTGCTGCAGCCTTTCATGCCGGAATCCTCTGCAAAGCTTCTGGATCTCATTGCAATCCCTGCCGACAAGCGTGATTTCGCGGCGCTCGGCGAGGCAGGCCGCCTCGTTGCCGGAACGCCGCTGGAGGCGCCGAAACCGGTCTTCCCGCGCTATGTCGCGCCGACCGCCGAATAAGGTTTTCCATGCTGATCGATACGCATTGCCATCTGGATTTTGCCGACTTCGAGGAAGAGCGCGACGCGATCGTCGCGCGCGCCCATGAGGTCGGCGTCAAGCAGATGGTCACCATTTCGACCAAAGTCAGGAAGCTCGATGGCTTGCTTGCGCTCACCGAGCGCTATCCGTCGGTTTTCTGCTCGGTCGGCACGCATCCGAACAGCGCCGACCAGGAGCTGGACATCCAGACGGAAGACCTCGTGCGGCTGGCAAACCAGCACGAAAAGATCGTGGCGATCGGCGAGGCGGGTCTCGATTACTTCTACGACACCGTCAAGCCGGAAGACCAGAAGACCGGCTTCCTGCGCCATATCGCTGCCGCGCGCGAAACGAAGCTGCCGCTGGTCATTCACAGCCGCAGCGCCGATGAGGATATGGCGGCGATTCTGACGGAAGAGACGGGGAAGGGGGCTTTCCCCTTCATTCTCCATTGCTTCTCCGCCGGCCCTGCCCTTGCCCGCACGGGTGTCGAGCTCGGCGGCTACATCTCCTTTTCCGGTATTCTGACTTTCCCCAAGTCGGAGGAACTGCGCGAGATCGCCAGGACGATCCCGCATGACCGGCTGCTGGTCGAGACCGACGCGCCATATCTTGCGCCAAAGCGCTGGCGGGGAAAACGCAACGAACCGTCCTATGTCGTCAACACAGCCGAGGTGCTGGCCGATACGATCGGCGTCAGCATGGCTGATATCGCCGAAATCACCACGGCGAACGCCTTCCGCTGCTTCTCGAAGATGACGAGGGTCTGACGTCGTGACATACCGGCGACGCTTCACCATTTTGGGCTGCTCATCGTCGCCGGGCGTTCCCCGCATTACCGGGGATTGGGGCGACTGCGATCCCAAGAACCCGAAGAACCGGCGCACGCGCGCGGCATTTCTCGTCGAACAGATCGCGCCGGATGGCGGGATTACCACCGTCGTCATCGATACGGGACCGGATTTTCGCGAGCAGATGATCCGCGCCGGTGTCAGTTCCGTCGACGCCGTACTCTATACCCACGCCCATGCCGACCATATTCATGGCATCGACGATCTGCGCGGCTTCTTCCATATCTCGCACGAGCGCATCCCAATTTACGCCGATCCGCCGACCATGGATCGCATTCGCGAGGGTTTTCGTTACTGTCTGGAGACGCCGCCCGGCAGCAGCTATCCGCCGATCGTGAGGCCGGTGTTGATAGAAAGCCTCGAGACAAGCTTCACGATCGCGGGGGCGGGCGGTCCGATCCGTTTCTGGCCTCACAAGCAGCTGCACGGCGATATCCACTCGCTCGGCTTTCGTATCGGCAAACTCGCTTATTGCAGCGATATCAGCGACTTCCCGCCGGAATCGGTTGAAAAAGTTGAAGATCTCGACGTCCTGATCATCGACGCTCTGCAGTATCGGCCACATCCGAGCCATCTATCGCTGGAACAATCGCTTGGATGGATCGAACGCTTACGGCCGAAACATGCCATCTTGACCCACATGCACACGCCGCTCGATTATGTGACCGTGCTCGCAGAAACGCCCGATCATGTCGAGCCGGCCTACGATCAGATGCAGATCGAACTCGACGTGGAGGATGACGATCTATGAGCGAAGACAGCAGAAAGCTTTCGAGCCTGGAGCGCGTCGAGCTGGCGGCGCGCGATCTGGGCCTGGATATTTCGATCAAGCGCATGGAGCAATCGACGCGGACGGCCGAGGAAGCCGCCAAGGCGGTCGGATGCGCCGTCGGCCAGATCGTCAAGTCGCTGGTCTTCGTCAACGCCGACACGCATGAATTGACACTGCTTCTTGTTTCTGGCAGCCATAATGCCGATACAGCTTATATAGCAACGGCTTACGGGGTTCGACTGAAGCGCGCGGACATCGATCGCGTTCGCGACGAAACCGGCTTCGCCATCGGCGGCGTCGCACCGATCGGCCATCTCGTCGATCTGCCTGTTTTCATGGATGAGAGCCTTTTGGCCTATGATCAGGTCTGGTGCGCGGCTGGGCGCCCGGACAGTATTTTCGCCTGCAATCCGAAACTGCTGGCCGAGAAGATCGCAGCCAAGGCGATCCGTATCAAGGCGAACTGAAGCGGCAGCGCCGTGGGCATTTAATCAGCCGCGCTGCACGAACCGCTGCGATACTCACGACGAGGAGGATGTAATGACCGCGGCAACAGGCGCGAAAAGAACCGACACGGCTTCCAGAATAATCCGCGCCACGCCACACGCGATCTTCGACGCGTTCGTCAATCCCGATGCATTGATCGCCTGGCTTCCGCCCAAAGGCATGACCGGGCACATTCACGTCTTCGAGCCATATCAAGGCGGCATTTATCGGCTGGCGCTGTCCTATGATGCGGCGGATCATTCGGCACCTGGAAAATCCTCCGAGCATACCGATATCGTTTCCGGCCGGTTCCTCGAAATCGTTCCTGACAAGTGCATCGTTCAGGCAGTGGATTTCGAATCCGACGACGCAGCATTCGCCGGCACGATGATTATTACGTGGTCATGGGTGGAGGTGCCGTCCGGTACGAAGGTCACGGTAGTTTGCGAGAACGTGCCATATGGCATTAGCAAGAAAGACCATGACCAGGGTTTGACATCGACTCTCGAAAATCTCGCCAACTATCTGAAATAAAACCGGAAAATGGATATCTCTTTCAAGGGACCATATCTGATTAGTTCCATAATCTATCTTATCTGATATTTGTTTGTAGCCGGGTACATTCTATTTCCAACTGCGACAGAGACAACATCGGCCATGATTTCTTGAGGATGGGAATGGCCTGCTCTTTGTTGAACAGGCCTGCCCCTCATGCCTCCAGGGTCATGACAACGATCCAGGCTTGCCATCTGACGCCCGGGATTTTGAGCAGCAGATTGTCGATCTGTTCGCCGGTGCCCCGGACTGCGGCGCCGAGCGGGCTCCTGCGAAACGGGATCGAAGCAAGCGCAGCCAGCCCGAAGAATTCCAGATCGCACTTCGAGAAATATTTGCGCACAATGTCAAAGTCGGATTTCAAGAGCGGATGCTCGTCAACCGTGCGGGCCTCAGGCGTCCGGTTGCGATAGAGATTGATCACGGGGTTGTGGCCGAGTGGCTCGAAGAAGAAGGCCTTGCCGCCGGGTCGCAGCACTCGCCGGATCTCGCTAAGCGATTTCTCCAGGACCAGGTGGTGCAGGATGCCGCTGCCGAAAACGACGTCAAAGCCCGCCGAGGGCAGCTTCATATCTTCCGCATTATCGACCTGGAACGCCACATTGTTGATTCCGCGGAGAGCCGCCGTATCCGTGGCCTGTTGAATAGCGACGTCCGAAATGTCGATACCGGTGATCCGCTTGGCGGAGTGCGCGAGACCAATGCTGCTCATACCATTCGAGCATCCGTATTCTAGTACGTCCCTTTCGGGACAGGCCGTCCTCACCAGCCGCCAATAGGCGTCCACGGCGGCCTTTACGGCGAAATAAAACGAATCCTCCTTGCGCTCCTCCACAGCACCGAAGCGTTCATTGTGAAAATCGCGCTCACGCGTCAAACGTGCATCATACGTCATCCCGGTCCTCCAACTTGACCTAATGCGTTGAAATATTTGCGAGATCTTATAGGAAGCATCAGGCCGGTCGCGACCAATGATGGATCCTTCATTTTCGGAGAATAACAAACTGAAACCAGATATCTCCGCCTACGCGAATTCGCAGTTCGGCGCTGATTCCTACCAGATCATGACAAGCGCAGCGAACGAGCGACTTCCGCAGAAGACATAGGGCAGCCCGCCAGCTCGGCAATCACCACTCAACTATTTCTCGTGAGAGGGCCCTCTCAACGTTCAACCGTGGAGTGCCTTGGATGAAAGCGGCAGTCGGAGGAAATCGCACTTCTGTGCGAAAAAACCTGGTCCCTGCCCTGTATGACAGGCATGATGCGGCGGGATCAGCTTCTTCGCGGCACAACTTCGGAAACGGAGCCGCCCTCTTGTCAGCCGCCCGAGGAATGGCCGGCTGGATGCTGAAATCAAGCAGAAATCAGTTCGCCGAGCTTTGCTTGGCAGTGCCGGTCGATACCGTGGCCGTTGTCGCCACTGGGGCCAGATAGGTGTCCAGAAGGCTTGCCATCTTGTCATCGCGAATTTGGGCCGTCTTCTCGCCCATGACCACGCCGACGACACGGCGGCCGTTCTTCGTTGCGGAGGTCACGAGATTATACCCGGAGGCATCGGTATAGCCGGTCTTGATGCCATCGGCACCGGCATAGCGATACATGAGATTGTTGTGACCGCGCAGCTTCATGCCGCGGAACTTGATGCCGCGCATGGAGAAGAGCTTGAACTCCTCCGGAAAATCCCGCATCAGCGCGACGCCGAGTATCGCCATGTCATGGGCGGTCGTCACCTGCTCCGGATCCGGCAGGCCGGAGGCATTCTTGAAGACGGTGTTGCTCATGCCGAGCTTATGCGCCTTTTCGGTCATCATCCGGCCGAAGCTGTCCTCGTTGCCGCCGAGCTGTTCGCCGATCGCGACGGCCGCGTCATTGGCCGACAGGACGACGATGCCTTCAACGGCTTCACGCACGGTGACCTTGCCGCCAACACCCACGGCAAGTTTGAAGGGTTCCTTGCCTTCGGCATTCGCCGACATGATCAGCTTCTGATCCCATGTCAGGCGGCCGCCATGCAGCGCTTCGAAGGCGAGATAGAGCGTCATCATCTTGGTGAGCGATGCCGGATAGTTCAGCTCGTTCTCATTCGATGCCTCCAGCACCTGACCGCTACGCGCATCCACGACATAACTCGCCTGGCCGGCCTGCGCTATCGAAAGACTGCCAACAAGAGATACGGCCGAAAGCGCCGTGGTGAGAAGCAAGGAAGTTGTCTTGAGCATGGAACTCTATCTGGCACTCTGAATTGATGATCCGGGCGGAAGGCGGGCAGCGGCCGAAAGGCATCGCTGAATTTGGAAGGCGATGGATCAGACAACTCTGTGGCGGAAAGAAGAACGCTGCCACAAAAAAGACTGCATGAGGCATAATTGCTGTGCATCGAAGCTGAGATCATCCGGAACACCGGCCCTACCCGCCCAATCTGCGCTGCGCGCACCGGAAATGATGTTTGAAACTGCATGAACTCCTCCGACCATTCGCTTCCTACGCACTTCTTGCATAGGTCCCGTCGATGCAAACGGCAGTGTCATGCGGCTCCTCTTCGGACTTTTCCCTTCGCGCGGCTCCGGTCCGTCTAGCTCCAGAACCATGACCTGCTGACCTCGGTGCGCGCTTCGGCGCGCGTCATGCCGATATCGCGAAGCTGGTCGTCGGTCAGGTCGCGCAGATCCCATCTTGTTTGGCGCTTTTCGAGATAGGCCAGAAATTTCGTGAGCGTAGCTCGCAGAAATCCCGGCTTTCGCAATCCCCTGCCCGTACCAGCCGCTGCCGGCATTGCTCTATCGATATCGATCGTCATCTTCGTGTTCCTTTGGCCCGCATCAACATGGCTTTAGGATGCACTGGTATTAGCAACGAATGAAGCTTATGATCTTTATGCAATCCATAAGGAATTCTTCTGATGCTCAATCTGGATCAGGTCGCCGCCTTTCTTAGCGTTGTCGATCTCGGCAGCTTCACCGCCGCGGCCGACAAGGCCGGGTTGACGCAACCGGCCGTCAGCCTGCAGGTGAAGCTTCTGGAGCAGCGCCTTGGCGTGAAGCTGATCGAGCGTGTCGGACGGCGTGCGCAGCCATCGCCGGCGGGCATCGGTCTGCTTCCGCATGCGCGCCGCGTCATCGAAGCCTGCTCCATGGCGGAAGAGGCGATGATGCCGTTTCGCGAGGGATCGGTCGGCCGCGTGCGGATCGGCAGCGGCGGCACGGCCTCGATCCACCTGCTGCCCCGCGCCATCGCCATGGCGAAGAAGCGCATGCCTGATCTCGAGATCATCGTCCGCATCGGCAATATTGCAGAGATTCTGCGCGATCTCGAAGCCAATGCGCTTGACCTCGCGGTGGTCGCCCTGCCCGCCGCTGGCCGCTCGCTCGAAGTCGAACCATTCCATGACGACGAGCTTTTGGCCGTAGCTCCAAAGGGAAGCGTGATGCCGGATGGCGGACCGGATGTGGAATTCATGAAGGACAAGACGCTGCTGCTTTACGAAGGCGGCAACACACGCCGCGCCACGGACGACTGGTTCCAGGCTGGCGGGGTCCATGCCGAGCCGGCCATGGAATTCGGCAGCGTCGAGGCCATAAAGGAGCTGGTCGCGGCTGGCCTTGGATGGTCCATTCTCCCGGACATGGCGCTGAGGCGCGACAAATCTGACCTTCTGGTTACCTCATCGCTCAGGCCGAGACTCGTTCGACAACTCGGCATGGTGCTGCGCCGGGACAAGCATCTCACGAAAGGTCTTCGCGAAATCATGAAGTCCCTTCGCGAATTTCAGACGGTCGAACAAGCGATGTAATCCTGACCAAGTATCCTTCGACCGTCCCACCATCGACTATCTATTTCCATCGCTTGCGACGCTCGATCTCCTCTTCGGACGGATCCGGCCCGACGAAGGAACCCGTCTTCACCGGGCCGTCCGGCTGATAGGTGGCAAAGATGACGCCGGTCGGGGACGACTGGGTGCGCAGCAGTTTCATTGCGGCGGGAACCGCGCCGCCAGCGAACAGCTTCTTGCCGCCGCCCAAGATGAGCGGAAAGATCATCAGGTTGAATTCATCGATCAGTCCGTGGCGCAGCAGGGTCTGAATGAAATCGCCGCTGCCCTGAATGAGGAGATCCGGCCCCTCGCCTGCTTTCAGCTCCTTGATCGCCGACACGACGTCCTTGCCAAGCGATTGGCTCTTGTTCCATTTCAGCTCGGCGTTGCCGCGCGTCGCAACATATTTGGTGACGCTGTTGAATTTAGCGGCGATCGGATTGTCGTTGTCGATATAGGGCCAATAGGCGGCGAAAATCTCATAGGTCTTGCGTCCGAGCAGCAGGTCGAACGGCTTTTCGAACACTTCGAAGAGTGTCTTAAAGGTTTCTTCGTCGGAGTAAGGGAATACCCAGCCGCCATATTTGAAACCGCCGGTCGGATCCTCATCCGGACCGCCGGGTGCCTGCATGACGCCGTCGAGGCTGATGAATGTGGCTGCGATGATCTTGCGCATAATATCCTCCTTGTTCTGGCATAGTACCCGAAGGACGTCTCACCGGTTTCGACGCCGACATGTCATCGACTATTTTTTGAACACGCAATCTAACATTCGCGTGGGACTTGTGACCGATTGACCCTTGAACGTCGCCATGGAATCGGCAAAATTCATCCTATCAATACTTCCCCTGAGATACGAACCCGTCTGCGGGCCCGCCTCATTTAAACATGCCTGGATAAAAGCGTGAGCAGCGATTCATCAAGAAGCGCGGCGCGGCCATTGGTTTCGCGCGCGCATATCAACGCGGTCGGTTGGGGCCAAGGCCTGTCGACGATCGTTCGCATCACCCATATGACGCTGCGCCACCCCTGGCAAACGAGCTTCGCCATAGGGGCTACTTTCGTAGCTGCAACGTTGCAGTTGACGATCCCCAGGCTTTTGGGACGAGCCGTCGACCAGACGCAAACGGCAGTCGGCGGCGGTGCCGCCGGCCAGATCGCAGAGAATGCCTTGATGACGACCGCGCTGTTGCTGCTTGTCGTCAGCATCCTGCGCGGTCTGTTCACGATGGTGCAGAACTATTACAGCGAGTCCGTCGGCCACCATATGGGCTACGAGCTCCGCCTCGCCTGCTACGAGAAAATCCAGCAGCTCTCCTTCAGCTTCCACGACAAGGCCCACTCCGGCGATCTCATCACCGTTGGCCTGCTCGATCTGGAAGGCGTGCGCATGTATTTCTCGACCGCGCTGGTGCGCATGGTGCTGCTGACCATGCTGATCGGCGTCGGCGCCTATATGCTGTTGTCGACAGATGTGGCGCTCGGCTTGCTGGCACTGAGCTTCGTGCCTTTCGTCGCGTGGCGATCCTCCGTCACGCAATTACGGCTGCGCTCGACGTGGCTCGACCTGCAGGAACGGCTCTCCGTGCTGACGCGCGTGATGGAAGAAAATCTCGGCGGCATCCGCGTCGTCCGCGCCTTCGCCGCACAGGCGCACGAAATCCTGAAATTCGATCGCGCCTCGCATAACGCGCTGTCCCTCGCTCATAAGCGCGTCGGTATCCGCGTCGTCAATACCAGCGCCATGAACCTCTCCTTCTTCGTGTCGATGGGGCTCGTGCTCTGGCTCGGTGGCCTCAAGGTCATTGCGGGCGAGATCAGCGTCGGCACGCTGGCCTCGTTCCTGACCTTCATGACCATTCTGCAGATGCCGGTGCGCCAGCTCGGCCTGATGGTGAATGCCTTTGCACGGGCGTCGACCTGCGGATCACGACTGTTTGCGCTGCTGGATCTCGATATCCCCATCAAGGATGCGCCGGATGCCAAGCCGCTTGTCGTCACCGACGGCACGCTGCGTTTCGAGAGTGTCGACTTCAACTATCCCGGTTCGGAAACGCGGCCGGTGCTGAAGAATATCTGTTTCGAGGCAAAACGCGGCGAGACGATCGGCATCGTTGGACCGCCCGGCAGCGGCAAATCCACCATCGCCCACCTTATTCCGCGCTTCTACGATGTCACGGCCGGGCAAATCACGCTTGATGGTCAGGACATTCGCAAGGCGACGCTGCAGTCACTGCGGCAGAACGTTGCCGTCGTGCAGCAAGATTCCTTCCTGTTCACGACGAGCATCGAGAACAACATCGCCTACGGCGACCCCTGGGCAAAGGAAACCCGCATCGAGCGTGCCGCCGAGTCAGCGCAACTGCATAATTACATTCTTGGCCTGCCAGGCGGTTACGGCACGGTTGTCGGCGAGCGCGGCGTATCGCTGTCCGGCGGCCAGCGCCAGCGCCTGACGATCGCCCGCACATTGATGCTGAAGCCGGCCGTGATGGTCTTCGACGATTCCACGGCGGCGATCGACGCTGCAACCGAGCAGCGTATCCGCAGCGCCATGAAGCGTTTTGCGCGGGATCGGGTAACGTTGATCGTCGCCCACAGGCTGAGTTCGTTGATGCATGCTGACCAGATCCTGTTCATCGAGGATGGCGAGATCGTCGAGCGCGGCACCCATGAGCAGCTTCTGGCGGCTGGAGGGCGGTACAAGGCGCTCTACGATCTGCAGGTTCGCCCGGAGGACGATGTCCTCAGGACATCCAGCGGCGGCACGCTCGAAAGGGCGAAAAGGGAGGTTTGACAATGTCGGAAATCACCGAAACCGAGCGCAATGACGTGCGCGAGGATGGTCGACGCCCTCCCCGCGCCGTGGTCGGCTCTCACCGGGTGGAAGAGGAGATCTTCGGTAAGGTCTTCGACACTAAAATCATTCGCCGCATATGGGCTTTCGTCAGCCCCTATCACCGGCAAATCTATATTTCGGTCGCGGCCGTGCTGCTGTTCACAGGATCGCAGATCGTCATACCGCTTGTCATCCGTCATGCGATCGACAAGGCGATGGCACCCGGCGCGATAGACTATTCGGCGCTGTGGCTGTCTCTCGCAATTTTCGCCGCGGCGATCCTTGTCAATTACGGGGCGAGCTATGTGCAGGAAACTTATGTCGGCCAGGTCGCGGAAGAAGTGCTGTTCGACATACGCCGCGCGATGTTTGCGCATCTGCAGCGCGTCTCGCTGTCCTTCATGGACAAGACGGAAGTCGGACGCCTGATGTCGCGCCTGCAGGGCGACGTTAACTCCATGCAGGAATTCCTTGAAACGTCAGTGCTTTCCGTCGGTGACATGGCCCTGCTTTTCGGCATCGTCATCGTCATGCTGTCGCTCGATTTCCGGCTCGGGCTGCTGACGCTTTCGGTCATGCCGATCCTCTTCATCGTCCGCTTGTTCTGGCTGCCGAAGGCGCGCGTCGCCTTCATGAACGCGCATGAAACCAACTCCGTCACCAATGGCGCGCTGGCCGAGGCGATCCATGGCGTGCGCGCCGTCCAGGGCATGCATCGTCAGGGCGTCAACTTCTCCCTATTCGACGACAAGGCCCACGCCAATCTTCAGACGCATCTGACGGCGGCGCGTTATGCGCAGATCATGGTGCCGATCGTCGATACGCTGACCGGCATGGCGATGGCGATCGTCATCATCGTCGGCGGTTCGATGGTTCTGAACCACAGGCTCGATGTCGGCATCATGGTCGCCTTCCTGTTCTACATTCAGCGCTTCTTCGACCCCATCCGTTCACTCACCATGCAATATTCGGTCATGCAGCGCGCCATGGCGTCCGGCCAGCGGCTGACCGAGGTGCTCGATGTGCCGATCGACATCAAGGATGCGCCCGACGCTGTCGTGCTGTCGGCCGACATGGATGGCTCGGTCGAATTCCGCGACGTCGTTTTCGGCTATAATCCCGAGCATCCCGTGCTGAAGAATGTCAGCTTCAGGGTCAATCCGGGAGAAACGGTGGCGCTGATCGGGCCGACGGGCTCAGGCAAGTCGAGCTCGATGGCGCTCATTCATCGCTTCTACGACGTCCAGCAGGGCGAGGTGCTGGTCGGCGGTCACGACGTAAGGTCCCTCACCCAGGATTCGCTCGGCCGGCAGATCGCCATGGTGTTGCAGGAGCCGTTCCTCTTCACCGGTACGGTGCTGGAGAACATCCGCTACAACAAGGCGGAAGCGACACGCGAAGAGGTGATCGAAGCCGCCAAGGCGGTCGGCGCGCATGAGTTCATCATGCGCCTGCCTGATGGCTACGACGCCGTTCTCGGCGAGCGTGGCGGCGGTCTTTCGCTCGGCCAGCGCCAGCTCGTCAGCTTCGCCCGCGCTCTTGTCGCCGATGCCAAGATCCTCGTGCTCGACGAAGCTACGGCGAATATCGACAGCTACACCGAAATGCTGATCCAGAAGGCATTGGTGAAGCTGCTCGAAGGGCGCACCGGCCTCGTCATCGCCCATCGCCTGGCGACCATCCGCGAAGCCGACCGCATCATCGTGCTGCAAAACGGCCAGCTGCTTGAAAGCGGCAACCACAATCAGCTCATGGCGAATGGCAAACTCTATTCGAAGCTCTATAACCTCAATTATGCATCCTTCGACGATATTCCGGAGGAAGAGGTGTCTGCTTCGGTGCCGGTGGAGTCACGCACCTAGAGCATGTCGTACAAAACTGTGAGGGCATAATCACCAATGGCCGACAGTATTTTGGTTCTCTACGGTTCCTACCGGTCGGATCGTGTCGGCATCCGTCTCGCGAACTACCTCGTAGCCGGCTTGCGTCAGCGTGGAAACGATGTGGAGCTAATCGATGCGAAAGCGGTTGGCCTGCCGATGCTTGATAGGATGTACAAGGAATACCCCAACGGTTCTGCGCCACCGGTAATGGAGAGGCTTGCTGAGAAAATTCGGGCTGCTGATGCCTTCGTTTTCGTGGCCGGCGAATATAATTGGGGCATGCAACCCGGCCTTAAGAACCTGACTGATCATTATCTCGAGGAGTGGTTTTGGCGCCCGGCGGCAATTGCCAGCTACTCCGGCGGCCGCCTTTCCGGCGCACATGCGGCGGTCTCCTGGCATGGCACCCTTTCTGAGATGGGAATGGTCGTCATCTCAAGCACGCTTGCCGTCGCCAATATATCGGCCGCATTGGACGTCGACAGCAAACCGACCGGTAACGGAGGCGATGCCCTTGCGCGCGCTTTTCCCCGTTTTGCCGACGATCTCGCTTGGTGGACCGAGGCAGCAAAACAGCAGCGCGCCCGCAAGGCACCGCCGTACTGAAAATCCTTTGCCCGCGAGCACGCAGCCGACCGATACCTCCCCTTGTTCGCCGACACTTTGCCGCAAAGGGACCTTTTCAAGTTTATTCTCAGCCTCAAGAGACGAACAAATCTCGCGACAGCAGATTGGGTATTCGCCTGGCGCCGAGCTGGCTTCGCATGAGTAACTTGCATAATGCTAGTTACTCATGCTATCAGCCGTGCCCATGCAAAGAACCAGCTTCAGTACATTCAAATGTCCGGCCGCCCGCGCGCTCGAAAGCGTCGGCGACTGGTGGAGCATTCTGATCCTGCGCGATGCGTTTCAAGGGTTGCGCCGCTTCGATGAATTCCAGAGGAATCTCGGCGTCGCGCCCAACATCCTGACCCGGCGGCTCAAGCATCTGACCGAGGAAGGCCTGTTCGAGCGGCGTCTCTACAATGAGCGGCCGCCGCGCTACGAATATGTGCTGACCGACAAGGGCCGCGATTTCTTCCCCGTGCTGATGGCGCTCTTTACCTGGGGTAATCAGCATTTGCCGTCGGAAGAGGTCGCCATGCGGCTTGCCGATGCCAATACCGGCCGGGATCGCGACCCGCTTCTCATCGACCGCGTCACCGGCCGCGCCTTTCAACCCGAAGACACGATCCTCGTGCCGGGGCCGGCAGCCGATGAAGCGGTTCATGACCGCATCGCCCAGATGAAGGCATGGTTTCTGGGCTTCGACGCCTGATATAAAAGGAGCAAGACATGGATCGTATCGTCGTCACCGGCATGGGGCTGGTTTCTCCCCTGGGCGTGGGTGTCAATGCAAGCTGGAAACGGCTAATCGAGGGGCGTTCCGGCCTCCGGCTGCTGCCCGAGGAGATGGTGGGCGATCTCGCCGCCAAGGTCGGTGGCGTTGTTCCCGATATCGCTGAGGACCCGGAAGCCGGCTTCGATGTCGACCGCTACGTGCCGGTCAAGGACCAGAAGAAAATGGATCGCTTCATCCTTTTCGCCATGGCGGCCGCCGAGGAAGCAATCCTCCAGGCCGGCTGGCAACCGACTGACGTCGGCGATCTGGAGCGGACCGCAACGATTATCGCATCCGGCGTCGGCGGCTTTCCGGCCATTGCCGATGCCGTGCGCACCGCCGAAACAAAGGGCGTCCGGCGCCTGTCGCCCTTCACCATCCCTTCCTTCCTCGTCAATCTCGCCGCCGGCCAGGTTAGTATCCGCTATGGATACAAGGGACCGCTCGGTGCACCGGTCACGGCCTGTGCCGCCAGTGTCCAGGCGATCGGCGATGCCGCACGGCTGATCCGCGCGGGAGAAGCCGATATCGCCATCTGCGGCGGCGCCGAAGCTTGCATCGACAAGGTGAGCCTCGGCGGCTTCGCCGCCGCACGCGCGCTCTCGACAGGCTTCAGCAATCGGCCGGAAGAGGCCTCTCGCCCCTTCGACAACGGCCGCGACGGGTTCGTCATGGGCGAAGGCGCCGGCATGCTTGTTATCGAGACATTGGATCATGCGCTTGCACGCGGCGCGACGCCGCTCGCCGAGCTCGTCGGCTATGGCACCGCCGCCGATGCCTATCATATGACCGCCGGGCCGGAAGACGGCGATGGCGCGCGGCGGGCCTTGCTTGCCGCCCTTTCCCAGGCTCGGATTTCACCGGCCGAGGTCAAACACCTGAATGCGCATGCGACGTCTACACCGGTCGGCGACCGTGGCGAGATGGAAGCCATTAAGACAGTCTTCGGCCGTGATGGTGGGATCGCGGTCAGCGGCACGAAGGCTGCAACCGGCCATCTCCTGGGAGCCGCCGGCGGCATGGAGGCGATCTTCACCATCATGGCGCTGCGCGATCAGATCGCTCCGCCGACCCGCAATCTGCAGGAGCCGGATCCGGCGGCCGAAGGCATCGATATCGTCGGTGCCAAAGCGCGGCCGATGGCCATGGACTATGCGATCTCCAACGGCTTCGGCTTTGGCGGCGTCAACGCCAGCGCCCTCTTCCGCCGCTGGCAGTAATCGCTTCTGCCTGGTATCAAAGCGCGCTATGCTCTTCCCATATGGCTGGGGTCGAACATGCGCGCTTTTTCCATAGCCGCTTTTCTCTGCTGCATCGTCTTCGCACCGGCCGCTTGTGCGGAAGATCCGGTGCGGACGGCACAGAGCCTCATCGAACAACAGATCGAAGCTTTTCTGCACGATGATGCGGCGACGGCCTATTCCTTCGCCGCGCCCGGCATCAAGGCGCTCTTCCCGGACAAGGAGAGCTTCTTTGCCATGGTGAAGAAGAGCTATCAGCCGGTCTACCACCCCCGCAACTATGCCTTCGGCAAGAGCCGCGCGATAGACAACGGCGCGGTCGTCTATCAGGAAGTGCTGATCACCGGCACCGACGACAAGGACTGGACGGCGATTTATCAGATAACCCGTCAGCCTGACGGCAGCTACAAGATCAATGGCGTGCAGATTCTTTCGAAGGCAACGAGCGAGGGCATCTGAGTCATTGCTCAGCCCGCAATGAAAACAGCGCGCCTCTTAAGGAGAGACGCGCTGCTGAAAGGCTTGGGCAAGGGCTTACTAGCCGCGAATTCTAAGCGAATTTCCCGCCGGCGTGTTGCCGTCGAATTCCGGCCGCGGCTGCGGAACGACGACGGTCGATGCGGGCATCGGCGTATTGGTGAACGTCGTGTCGTCGTTCGAAAGCGGTCCAGAGATCGCCATGTTCGTCGGCGCCGGCGTCGGGATCGGAACCGCAGCCGGAATGATAATGGCGCTCTGCGGCATCGTTACCATCGGGTTGGAGACCGGCGTGAAAGCCATAACGGACGAAGCCGGTTGCGCCGGCTGCGTTTCCGGCAGCACGAACGGCGATTGAGGCGCCCCCCGCGTGGGCACGTAATTCATCGCGACTTCATAGGCCGGAAGCGGCGCAGGCGTCTGCAATTCGCCATCCCGACCGCGCTTCTCATAGAACGCGTTGCCGCCGGCATAAGCGACGTAGTGCATGTTGTCGTAGGGGAACCTCAGGCCTTCGGTATGGAAGAACATTGCGTCCTTCACCTGGGGATGCCGTTCGCCACGCAGGATCGCGGCGGCAGCAACATCAAGATCCGACTTCGCCTGATCCTTGACTTCCCTGGTCATCACGCCCGGGGCGAATTGCCTTTCCTGGGAAACCACGCCGCAGATCGTGGGCGGATAGGCGCCGGAGGTCAGTCTGTTCATCACGACCGTGCCAACGGCCATGTAACCGCTGGGATCGGACCGTTCCGACTCGAAATACATCGCGCGTTCGAGACAGTCCTTGTCCTTGGTCGTGTAATTATATGTCACTTTCGCGCCACGAATGGGCTTGGTGGTTTTGCTGGGGGTGGGGTTCGTCTTCTGTGTCGTCGTGCAGCTGGTAGCCGCCAGGCCGACAATCAATAGCCCTGAAAGACATGCCCCGAATTTGCGTTGCGCCCTCAACGGCAAGTGCCTCCTATTTTCGGTAGTACAGCCCTTATCGATTAAGAGAATGCGTTTTAGCCGGATTTTTTTGAAATTCCAAGCCTCACGCAATCAAATCGGCCAATGACATGCATCAATGGCGGAAGGACCGTTTATTCCGATTCGCTATTTTTCCCAATGCTTTATTGTCGCAAAGTCCATTATGAGACATGACTGGAGACAGAAATTGCCCGCGGCAAGCCTGTTCCAGCCAGTTCAAAACGACGTTCCTTAAACATAGCAATCAATCGATAATAAAGGATTTACCAAGCCGATTAACCGCTTGGCCGCCATCCGACTTCTATGAGGATTCGCCCCGGCGCGAAGCAGTAAAACAGCCATCCGCCACGGATTGCAGCCGGCGGTTGCCAGATCTCGTGACCCATCGCCTTGATCTTTGCATACTGCGCATCGACCGCCTCACGCGACGGCAGAATGAAGCCGATATGATAGGTGTTGCGGCCGACCATAATCGTATCGGCGCCTCCGAATTTCTCGACTGGACGGCTGATAACCAGCTCAAGGCCGGCGTCGTCGTGCAGGATGGCGAGACCATTGGCGCCGCGTGTCTCGATCTCGGTCAGGCCGAATGCAGCAACGAAAAAATCCCGGGTCGCGGCGACATCGGGCACATGCAAATCAAGGTGATTCAGTCTCATGACCGCTCCAGGGTTTTCCCGCGGAGACAAGTCGGTCAAAAAACCACGTCAACGCGGGACACTCGGCCACTATGGCCAAGTTCCGCGTCGTGGGTTCTCATGCCAATGGCGCGGAGCAGAGCTTCCGGACGGAAGGGGTCGGGCTTACCGAAACCGACCATGCCTTTTTCGACGATTTCCGATTAGCGTGGAATCGCTTTGCAGACAAGCGAAGTAACCAGGAAGCAAGCTCGATCAAACCGGCTCGAGATCACCCCTCGCCCAGTTTTCCTGCGTCTCGGCCATGAAATCGGCAAAGCGACCTTCGGCGATCGCCTGGCGAATGCCCTGCATCAGTTCCTGATAGTAGGCGAGATTGTGCCAGGAGAGCAGCATACCGCCGAGCGCTTCGTTGGCGCGGACGAGATGATGCAGATAGGCGCGGGAATAATCGCGCGAGGCCGGGCAGCTGGACTGCTCGTCGAGCGGGCGCATGTCTTCGGCATGACGAGCATTGCGGATGTTCACCTTGCCGCGACGGGTGAAGGCCAATCCATGACGACCCGAGCGGGTCGGCATCACGCAATCGAACATGTCGATGCCGCGGGCGACGGATTTGAGGATATCGTCGGGCGTGCCGACGCCCATCAGGTAGCGCGGCTTCTCTGTCGGCAGCTCCGGAAGCGTGATCTCGAGCATGCGCAGCATGACTTCCTGCGGCTCGCCGACGGCAAGACCGCCGACCGCATAGCCCTTGAGGTCCATGCCGCTCAGTGCCTGCGCCGAGCGGACGCGCAGCTCCGGGACGTCGCCGCCCTGTACGATGCCGAACATCGCCTTGCCGGGCTGGTTGCCGAAAGCCGTCTTGCAGCGCTCCGCCCAGCGCAGCGACATTTCCATGGCGCGCTCGATTTCCTTCGGTGTCGCCGGCAGGGCGACGCATTCGTCGAGCTGCATCTGGATATCGGAGCCGAGCAGCCCTTGGATCTCGATCGATCGCTCCGGCGACATGTGATGCAGGCTGCCGTCGACATGCGATTTGAAGGTGACGCCCTGCTCGTCCAGCTTTCGCAGGCCGGACAGCGACATCACCTGGAAGCCGCCGGAATCGGTGAGGATCGCGTGCGGCCAGCGGATCAGCTCGTGCAGGCCGCCAAGGCGGGCGACACGCTCGGCCGTCGGGCGCAGCATCAGATGATAGGTATTGCCGAGAATGATATCGGCGCCGGTTTCGCGCACCTGGTCGAGATACATGGCCTTGACGGTGCCGACCGTGCCGACGGGCATGAAGGCCGGCGTGCGGATCGTGCCGCGCGGCATGGAAACTTCGCCGAGGCGCGCGCCGCCATCGATCTTCTTCAATTGAAACTGAAAGCTCTCGCTCATTTCGTCCTAGTCTTTCCGGTAGAGCAGGCTGCCATCGCCATAGGAATAGAAGCGATAGCCCGTCTCGATAGCATGGGTATAGGCCGCGCGCATCGTATCGAGGCCGGCAAAGGCCGATACGAGCATGAACAGGGTCGAGCGCGGCAGGTGAAAATTCGTCATCAGCATGTCCACGGCCTTGAAGCGGTAGCCAGGCGTGATGAAAATGCCTGTGGCGCCCTGCCAGGGCTGGATGGTGCCATCGTTGGCGGTGGCACTTTCGATCAATCTCAGCGACGTGGTGCCGACGCAGACGATGCGCCCGCCCCTCGCCTTGACGGCATTGAGCCTGGCGGCGGTTTCGGCATCGACATAGCCGATCTCGAAATGCATCTTGTGATCGTCGGTATCATCGGCTTTGACAGGCAGAAAGGTGCCGGCGCCGACATGCAATGTCACGAAATGCCGCTCGACACCCAGGTCATCGAGCGCTGCAAAGAGAGATGGCGTGAAATGCAGACCGGCGGTGGGTGCTGCGACGGCGCCCTCCTCCCGCGCATAGATCGTCTGGTAGTCCGCGCGATCGCGCTCGTCTTCCGGGCGCTTCGCCGCGATGTAGGGCGGCAGCGGAATGTGCCCTACGGCGGCAATCGCCTCGTCCAAGGCAGGACCGGACAGATCGAACCGCAGGGTGATCTCGCCGCCCTCGCCCTTTTCCTCGACCGTTGCATCGAGCGAACCGAGCGCGCAGACATTTTCGCCATGACCGAACTGGATGCGATCGCCGATCTTGATGCGTTTTCCGGGCCTGGCAAAGGCCTTCCAGCGGTCGGGTGCAGCCCGCATATGCAAGGTCGCCGAGACCTGCTGGCCGGGCGCACCCTCGCGACAACGAATGCCCTCCAGCTGCGCCGGTATCACCTTGGTATCGTTGAAGACCACGGCATCGCCAGGACGCAGAAAGGATGGGAGATCCCGTACCTGATGATCGCTCAGCGTGTTCGCGCCGTTGTTCGGATCGACCACGAGCAGGCGCGCGCTATCGCGCGGCTCGGCGGGTCTCAGCGCAATGCGCTCATCCGGCAAATCGAAATCGAAAAGGTCAACACGCATTCAGGTCGTCCAGGCAATTCATTCAGGCAAAGCGAAACCCGCCCCTCGCGCCATAAGCGCAAGAGGCGGGTTTCAGGAATAATCACGATCAGACGTCGGCGGCAACCCGCGCGGATACGATCGAATCCGGATCCTTCACCGGCTCGCCGCGCTTGATCTGGTCGACGAATTCCATGCCGGAGATGACCTGACCCCAGACGGAGTACTGCTTGTTCAGCCACGGAGCGTCGGCAAAGCAGATGAAGAACTGCGAATTGGCCGAGTTCGGGTTCTGCGAACGAGCCATGGAGCAGGTGCCGCGTATATGCGAGGTCGCGGAAAATTCCGCCTTCAGGTCCGGCTTGGAAGAGCCGCCCATGCCGGCGCGGCCGGGATTGAAGGTCTCGCTGCCCTGCTTGCCGAACTGCACATCGCCGGTCTGGGCCATGAAGCCATCGATGACGCGATGGAAGACGACGCCGTCATAGGCCTTCTCGCGAGCGAGTTCCTTGACGCGGGCGACATGTTCGGGAGCGACCTGCGGCAGAAGCTGAATGACAACCTGGCCCTTGGTGGTTTCCAGGATGAGGGTGTTTTCTGGATCCTTGATCTCAGCCATGTTCGTTTCCTCTTCTCTCTTCTTGATTGCACATGATCCCGAAGCAGCATCGTGCTTTCGGGATCATGTCGCTGGCCTCGGCATGATCTTGTCCAAAAACCGCATCGCACTTTTTGGGATCATGCCTGTGAAATTACTTCTTGGTGACAGTGACCTTGATCATCTTGTCCGGATTGCTCACTTCGCCGTTCTGGCCTTCGCCGCGCTTGATCTTGTCGACAAGCTCCATGCCGGAAACGACCTTGCCGACGACCGTATACTGGCCGTTCAGAAAATCGCCATTGGCGAACATGATGAAGAACTGCGAATTGGCCGAGTTCGGATCCTGGGCGCGCGCCATGCCGACGGTGCCGCGCTGGAACGGAACCTTTGAGAATTCGGCCGGAAGGTTCGGCAGGTCGGAACCGCCGGTGCCGGCCTTGTTCGGATCATAACCCTTCGTCGCATTGCCGTACTGGACGTCGCCGGTCTGGGCCATGAAGCCATCGATGACGCGGTGGAAGACGACGTTGTCGTAAGCACCTTTCTTTGCCAGCGCTTCGATCTGCGCGACATGCTTCGGCGCAGCTTCGGGCATCAGCTGTATGACGACCGGACCATCCTTGAGCTGGATCGTCAGGAGATCAGCGGCCGCGGCCGAGATTGCGCTGCCTGCGAAGGCGGCAAGGCTCAAGGCGCCTGCCAATGCGATATGAAAGAGTTTCATGGGTGCTCCGTTCGGAAAATGAATTTTGGCTCAGTTTTTGACGCTGGCCGCATCTTTGAGTTTGCCGGTCAGGGCTTCCAGAACCGCCGACGGCACGAAGGCGCTGACGTCGCCGCCCATGGATGCGATCTGCCGTACCAATGTGGCGGTTATGGGCCGCGAGGCCGTGCCGGCGGGCAGAAACAGCGTCTGGATATCCGGCGCCATCTGCCGGTTCATGCCGGCCATCTGCATTTCATAGTCGAGGTCGGTGCCATCGCGCAGACCACGCACCAGCAGGGTCGCGCCATGGGTACGGGCGGCATCGACGACCAGATTGTCAAAGGCGACGACGGAAATGGCATCCGCCTTCTGCGGCAGAGCCTCGGCAAGCGACCTTCGGATCAATTCCGCCCGCTCCTCGAAGGAGAAAAGCGGTTTCTTGCCGGGGTGAACGCCAATCGCGACGATCACCTTCGAGGCGACGTTCAACGCCTGCACAAGGACATCCAGATGTCCGTTGGTCATCGGGTCGAAAGATCCGGGATAAAAGGCTGTCGTCATACCAAGCAGGCTCGTTGTTTTGACGCCTTTTGTCATGGATGAGGCCGCATCGCAAGTCATTTGCAACCTAAGGACCGCCTCTGAACGCCGGATGAATACGACGTTCAAGCCTGTTTCAGCTCAATAATGCTTTACTAGCTTCAGCATCGAAACGGGCCTGGTTCAACGGCTCATCGATCTCCGTCCCAGGGAAATCATGCCATGCTCGTCTTCATTATCGCAGGCGCCGTCGTCGGTTCATTTTTCGTCGAATATCTCGTTCATCTTTTCGCCGACAATTATGAAGTCGAATGGGATTCCGCTTTGGAAAGCGGCAAAGGCGTCAATTTTGCCCAAGAAATCGCCAGTGCCATGCGCGAAACGCATCGCGAATCTGAACGCCAGATGAACAAGGTATTCAAGGTCGCTTCAGGCGCGCATTGCTAGATAGCCCTCAAGGTCGGCGGAACCATTTAGGAAACGCCGCGTTAACAGTCCGAAACTCAGTTCGCACATTGCGGCAAGAAGGAAGAAGAGTATGCCCGACAAGATCACCCTCATTAACGTTGTTTGGATGGCCATGATTTCGGGAATGCTCGCGGCAACCGTCGCGCTTTACGATCAGAAACCCGACCAGTCGAAGGTCTACGGTCCCTTTGCTTCGGCTCGTCCCTTCGTTGCCACGAGCCAATACTAAAGGGATCTGAACGCTAGTCCCACCAAAGGAGGGAGCGATCATGTTCACAATTTTGACGCTGCTTACACTTTTTATCAGCATCATGTTTATCGTGTCAGTCGCATCCACCATTTCGGCGCTCCATCGCGAGAGCGAAGAGAGCAAGAGACTGCATAAGCGTCACAAGACGCTCTGATCTCCGCGTACCGGGCATCCTCTCCCCGCCAGATGCTCGGATGGACCATGAACCGGACGCTACCCCGCCAGCGTCCGGTTTTTTATTGCCAATACACTGGCTCCCCGCATTCTGTCGCCATTCCACAAGCGCCTGATCCTGCAGGAAGAAGCGGCAATCGCCACAATCGTGCTATGGTAGGCCAGTTCATCGGGGATCGACATGCGCATTGTTCTGACAGGCAGTTCAGGGCGGCTCGGCCGGGCAATCTTCAACGCGCTGGCGACCGATCACTCGGTCGTAGGGATTGATCATTCGCCGTTTTCGACGACGCATCTCGTTGGCGATTTTACCGATGCGATGCTGCTGCACCAAGCGCTGACAGGTGCGGATGCGATCATCCATTGCGCGGCGTTGCACGCTCCACATGTCGGAACGATCTCCGACGATGAATTTCGCCGCATCAATGTGGAGGGAACGCGTTTCCTGGCCAAAGCGTCCCTGGCGGCCGGCGTGAGGCGACTGGTGTTTACGAGCACGACCGCGCTTTATGGCCACGCAGCTACTCCGGGTTGCTGCACATGGATAGACGAAGACACGGCGCCGCAACCGAAAAGCATCTATCACCGCACGAAACTGGAAGCCGAACGGGTTCTGGCTGACATGGCCGGCCGGGATTTGCAGGTGCGCGTTTTACGCATGTCTCGGAGCTTTCCGGAACCAGCCAATGTGATGGCGGCCTACCGGCTGCATCGCGGCGTCGATATCCGGGACGTGGCGGATGCCCATGTCGCGGCGCTGACGAATGGCGGCGGAGGTTTTCAACGGCATATCGTTTCCGCCGGCACGCTGTTCAAACCGGAAGATTGCGAGGCGCTCGCCGTCGACGCAGCCTCCGTCATCCGATTACGCGCTCCGGGTCTTGCCGCGAAATTTGCGCAGCGAAACTGGCCGCTGCCGCAAAGCATCGATCGCGTCTACGCCTCGAAAGCCGCAGGCATGGTCCTCGGATGGCATTTCCGTTTCGGCTACGACGAAGTTTTCGCACAATTTGATCGGGAAAGCCTCGAGGTTCTGCCGCCCTTCTCCCCAGGCAATAAGCAGTCTGAATAGATCCCATCGCGATCTTACGGCAGGCCAGTCAGCGCTCCAAAAACAATCGCATGAGCCTGTTGCCAAGCTCATGCGATTGAAAAACTTCCATTTTCAGGTGGGTCGGGCGGATCAGCCTCCAGCTTTTCCGACCAGCTTGCAGCGCAATTCTATTCTTCGCTGCCACCCTCGACGTCGCCGCCGGTATCTCCTGCCTCGCCGGCTACAGCGTCATCCTCGACCGCCGCGTCGTCTTCGCCTTCCGGCTCGCTGATGCGCTCGACGGACACGACCTTCTCATCCTTGGCGGTAGAGAAGATGGTGACGCCCTTGGTGGCGCGGCTGGCGACGCGGATGCCGCCGACAGGGACGCGGATCAGCTGGCCGCCATCCGAAACGAGCATGATCTGATCCCCATCTTCGACCGGGAAGGCGGCAACCAGCTCGCCGATCTCGCCCGTCTTCGACGTGTCGGTGGCGCGGATACCCTTGCCGCCGCGGCCGGAGATGCGGAAATCGTAAGAAGACGAACGCTTGCCGAAGCCCTTTTCCGAGACCGTCAGAACGAACTGCTCGAGCGCCTTGAGTTCTTCGTAGCGCTCGTCGCTGAGCTGTCCCTCTTCGGTGACTTCCTCGCCGACCAGCGCGATTTCCTCGTCATCTCCCGTTGCGGAACGACGTTCGTTGACGGAGCGCTTGAGATAGGCCGCGCGTTCCCAAGGTTCGGCATCCACGTGCCGGACGATCGTCATCGAGATGATGCGGTCTCCGGATGCAAGGCTGATGCCGCGCACGCCGATGGAGTTGCGGCCGGCAAAGACGCGCACATCCGAAACCGAGAAACGGATGCACTGGCCGAGCGCCGTCGTCATCAGCACGTCGTCGTGCTCGGTACAGGTCTCGACCGAGAGGATTTCATCGCCCTCCTCCTCGAGCTTCATGGCGATCTTGCCGTTACGGTTCACCTGCACGAAATCCGACAGCTTGTTGCGGCGCACCGTTCCGCGCGTCGTCGTGAACATGACGTCGAGATTATCCCAGGTGCTTTCGTCCTCGGGCAGCGGCATGATCGTGGTGATGCGTTCGCCAGGCTCCAGCGGCAGCATGTTGATCAGAGCCTTGCCGCGCGAAGTCGGCGTGCCGATCGGTAGACGCCAGACCTTTTCCTTATAGACGATACCGCGAGACGAGAAGAACAGGACCGGCGTGTGCGTATTGAGAACGAATAGCCGGGTAACGAAATCCTCATCACGCGTCGTCATGCCGGAACGGCCCTTGCCGCCGCGGCGCTGCGCACGATAGGTGGTCAGCGGCACGCGCTTGATGTAGCCGAGATGGGAAACGGTGACGACCATATCCTCGCGGGCGATCAGATCCTCATCGTCCATCTCGAGGCCGCCATCGACGATCTCGGTACGGCGCGGCGTTCCGAACTCGTCGCGAACTGCGGAAAGCTCGTCTTTTACAATGGTTTGGATGCGGGCACGTGAAGAAAGGATATCGAGATAGTCCTTGATCTCTGCGCCGATCTGATTGAGCTCTTCATCAATTTCGTCGCGGCCGAGAGCGGTCAGACGAGCCAGACGCAGTTCGAGGATGGCGCGGGCCTGCTCTTCCGAGAGGTTATAGGTGCCGTCTTCGTTAATGCGATGTCGAGGATCATCGATTAGCCGGATAAGCGATTCGACGTCCGCCGCATTCCAGCGGCGCGTCATCAGCTCTTCACGAGCCGATTGCGGATCCGGCGCCTGGCGGATGACACGGATGACTTCGTCGATATTGGCGACCGCAATCGCCAGGCCGACCAAGACGTGAGCGCGATCGCGCGCCTTGCGCAGCAGATATTTGGTGCGACGGCTGATGACTTCCTCGCGGAACGCCACGAAGGCGCGCAGCATGTCCATCAGGTTCATCTGCTCCGGCTTGCCGCCATTCAGCGCCACCATGTTGCAGCCGAAAGAGGTCTGCAGCGGCGTGTAGCGATAAAGCTGATTCAGGATGACGTCGGCATTAGCGTCGCGCTTCAGCTCGACGACGACGCGGTAGCCCTGGCGGTCGGATTCGTCGCGCAGGTCCGAGATGCCCTCGATGCGCTTTTCGCGTACGAGCTCGGCCATCTTCTCGATCATCGATGCCTTGTTCACCTGATAGGGAATCTCGGTGATGATGATCTGCTCGCGATCGCCACGCATCGGCTCGATGGTCGCGACACCACGCATGACGACGGAGCCGCGTCCCGTCTCATAGGCGGAACGGATGCCGGCGCGGCCGAGAATTTTCGCCCCCGTCGGGAAATCCGGGCCGGGGATGATCTGCATCATGTCAGGCAGCTCGATCGCCGGATTGTCGATCAGCGCAATGCAGCCGTCGATCACTTCCGACAGATTGTGCGGCGGAATGTTCGTCGCCATGCCGACGGCGATGCCGCCGGAACCGTTGACGAGAAGGTTCGGGAAGCGTGCCGGCAGAACCTTCGGTTCTTCCGTGGTTGCATCGTAGTTTTCCTGGAAATCGACGGTTTCCTTGTCGATATCCTCGAGAAGCTCGTGGGCAACCTTGGTCAGGCGCGATTCCGTATAACGCATCGCCGCCGGCGGATCGCCGTCGATGGAGCCGAAATTGCCCTGTCCGTCGATGAGCGGCACGCGCATCGACCAGTGCTGCGCCATGCGGACCAAGGCGTCATAGATCGAGGCGTCGCCGTGCGGGTGGTAGCTACCCATGACGTCGGCGACCGGACGGGCGGACTTCACATATTTGCGGTTCCAGTGATAGCCGCTCTGATGCGCCGCATAGAGGATGCGCCGATGAACGGGCTTGAGACCGTCGCGAACATCAGGAAGCGCGCGGCTGACGATCACGCTCATGGCGTAATCGAGATACGACCGCTGCATTTCCTCCATGATGGAAATCGGCTCGATGCCTGGCGGGAGCTTCCCGCCGCCGGGTGGTGTTTGCTCAGTCAAAACAGATCACGATCTCTTTTAGAATCACTGCGAAATTTATAGCCGAAAGGCCCGGCGAGCGCCAATTTGGGCCGGTGTTTTTGAACAGGCTTTTGCCCCTTTAAGCCATGAAATCGAACATTTCCATGGCGTAACCCGCCAATAGCAGCGCACGGCTCTTTGCGAAAGCTCGTTCCTCGCATAACAATGGTCGATAACAACGATAGAACAAGCTCCGGGGACGATATGGCGAGCGCGGACACGCTGATCAATGCCTTCACGACTCTGCTTGTCACCGTCGATCCGCCTGGGCTCGCTCCGCTTTTCATCGGACTTACAGCGGGCATGAACCGCTCCGAGCGCAAACAGGTGGCGCTACGCGGCTCGCTGATCGCCTTCTTCATTCTGGCGGCCTTCGCCCTGTTCGGCGCGAGCGTCCTTGGTGTGCTTGGCATCTCGATCGGTGCGTTCCGCATTGCCGGCGGCTTGCTGCTGTTCTGGATCGCCTTCGAGATGGTGTTCGAGCGGCGGCAGGATAGAAAAGAGAAGACGACCGAAGTCGCGATCACCCAGGATCATATCCGCAATATCGCGGTCTTTCCCCTCGCCCTGCCCTTGATTGCCGGTCCCGGCGCCATCTCGGCCACCATTCTGTTGGCCGGCTCGCTGCAGACGACGCTCGACCGAGCGCAATTGATCGGCGTCATCGCGGTCAACCTCGCCCTCGTCTTTGCGGCTCTTGCCATTTCAGACCGGCTGGACCGCATGCTCGGCGCCACCGGCCGCGCCATTCTCACCCGGCTGCTGGGCGTCATCCTGGCGGCACTTGCCGCACAATTCGTCGTGGATGGTGCAAGGGCAGCGTTAGCCCTTCCATAAAAAACCCGCCGACGTGGCGGGTTTTTCAAAGTTCTACCGCGTATGCCCGTCTCAGAACGGGATGTCATCATCCAGATCGCGCGAGAAATTGCCGCCGCCGCCCTGGTTACTACCACCACGGTTGCCACCGCCACCGCGGGAGGAGCCCTGCGAAGAGGACTGGCCATAATCGTCGCCGCCGTAATCGCCGCCACCGAAGTCACCACCCCCGCGACCGCCACGGCTGCCGCCTTCAATGGAACCGCCGCCTTCGCCTCGGCCATCGAGCATCGTCAGGGTCGAGTTAAAGCCCTGGAGCACGACTTCGGTCGAGTAGCGATCCTGACCGTTCTGGTCCTGCCACTTGCGGGTTTGCAGCGCGCCTTCGATGTAGACCTTGGCGCCCTTCTTCAAATATTGTTCCGCGACCTTGCAGAGACCTTCATTGAAGATGACGACGCGGTGCCATTCGGTCTTTTCCTTGCGCTCGCCGGAATTGCGATCGCGCCAGGTTTCCGAAGTCGCAATATTGAGATTGGCGATCGGGCGGCCGTCCTGCGTGCGGCGAATTTCCGGGTCCGCCCCGAGATTTCCAACCAGAATTACCTTATTCACACTACCGGCCATGATACCACCCTGCTTGCCGCCCATCGACGGCTTTCAAATTCTATCCGAACACCTTAACCCATAGCGGCCGTCAGGCGCTATTTATGCGGCCTTCCCAGTTCCGTTCATCCACAAAGAAATCGCCGCGCTAATTTTGTTCTTTATTTGTTCTAATTTGTCTCTATGATCTTGTCAACGGAATCGAAAACCCGGCTCCACCCTTCATTTCAGCCTCGACTCGCGGGCTGACATCACTAAATAAAGGCAGACTCCAAAGGACCTGCATACGACGATGAGCGAACTGAAGACTATTTCCATACGTGGTGCGCGCGAGCACAATCTCAAGGGCATCGATCTCGACCTGCCGCGCAACAAGCTGATCGTCATGACCGGCCTTTCCGGCTCCGGCAAGTCGTCGCTTGCCTTCGATACCATCTATGCCGAGGGGCAGCGCCGCTATGTCGAAAGCCTTTCGGCCTATGCGCGCCAGTTCTTGGAAATGATGCAGAAGCCGGATGTCGACCAGATCGACGGCCTTTCGCCGGCGATTTCGATCGAGCAGAAGACCACATCGCGCAACCCGCGCTCGACGGTCGGCACGGTCACCGAGATTTATGACTATATGCGTCTGCTGTTTGCCCGCGTCGGCGTTCCCTATTCGCCGGTCACGGGCCTGCCGATCGAGAGCCAGACGGTCAGCCAGATGGTCGACCGCGTGCTCGCCTTCGAGGAAGGCACCAGGCTTTATATTCTGGCGCCGCTCGTGCGTGGCCGTAAGGGCGAGTACAAGAAGGAACTGGCGGAGCTCATGAAAAAGGGCTTCCAGCGCGTCAAGGTCGACGGGCAATTCTACGAAATCGCCGATGTGCCGGCGCTGGACAAGAAATACAAGCACGATATCGACGTCGTGGTCGATCGTATCGTCGTACGGCCCGACATGGCGGCGCGCCTGGCCGACAGCTTCGAGACCTCCTTGCGGCTTGCCGACGGTCTCGCGGTCGCCGAGTTTGCCGACAAGCCGTTGCCGCCGGAGGAAACCGCTGCCGGCGGTTCGGCCAACAAATCGCTGAACGAGACGCATGAGCGCGTATTGTTCTCGGAGAAATTTGCCTGCCCGGTTTCCGGTTTCACCATTCCCGAAATCGAACCGCGTCTGTTCTCGTTCAACAATCCCTTCGGTGCCTGCCCATCCTGCGACGGCCTCGGCTCGCAGCAGAAAATCGATCCGGAACTGATCGTGCCGGAGCCGGAACGCACGCTGCGTGATGGCGCCGTCGCTCCCTGGGCCAAATCGACTTCGCCTTATTACAACCAGACGCTGGAAGCGCTCGGCAAACATTATGGCTTCAAGCTCGGCAGCCGCTGGAACGAACTGTCCGACAAGGCCAAGGACGTGATCCTGAACGGTACGGAAGACAAGATCGAATTCCATTATGCCGACGGCGCGCGTTCCTACACCACGCACAAGAATTTCGAAGGCATCGTGCCCAACCTTGCACGGCGCTGGAAGGAAACGGATTCCGCCTGGGCGCGCGAGGAGATCGAACGTTTCATGTCGGCAGCCCCCTGCCCGGCCTGCAACGGCTATCGCCTGAAGCCGGAGGCGCTGGCGGTCAAGATCGACAAGCTGCACATCAGCCAGGTCGCGGAGATGTCGATCCGTGTTGCCCGCGACTGGTTCGACGCGCTGCCGGGAACTTTCACTGACAAGCAGAACGAGATTGCGGTCCGCATCCTCAAGGAAATCCGCGATCGCCTGCGCTTCCTCAACGATGTCGGCCTCGAATATCTGAGCCTGTCGCGCAATTCAGGCACGCTTTCCGGCGGCGAGAGCCAGCGCATCCGGCTGGCATCGCAGATCGGCTCCGGCCTGACCGGTGTGCTCTACGTTCTCGACGAGCCGTCCATCGGCTTGCATCAGCGCGACAATGCCCGCCTGCTGGAGACGCTGAAGCATCTGCGAGACATCGGCAATACGGTCATTGTGGTCGAACATGACGAGGATGCGATCCTGACAGCCGACGATGTGGTCGATATCGGCCCCGCGGCCGGCGTGCATGGTGGCCAGGTAGTGGCACACGGCACGCCGCAGGATATCATGGCGAACCCGAAGTCACTGACCGGTAAATATCTTTCCGGCGAGCTCGGCGTTCCGGTTCCGGACGAGCGTCGCAAGCCCAAGAAGGGCAAGGAAATCAAGGTCGTCGGCGCAAGGGGCAACAACCTCAAAAACGTCACGGCGTCCATCCCGCTCGGCGTGTTTACCGCCGTCACGGGCGTTTCCGGCGGCGGCAAGTCCACCTTCCTGGTCGAGACGCTTTATAAGTCGGCTGCGCGACGCGTCATGGGCGCTCGTGAAATCCCGGCCGATCACGACCGTATTGACGGTTTCGAGCATATCGACAAGGTGATCGATATCGATCAATCGCCGATCGGCCGCACCCCGCGCTCGAACCCGGCGACCTATACGGGCGCATTCACGCCGATCCGCGACTGGTTCGCCGGGTTGCCGGAGGCCAAGGCGCGCGGCTATCAGCCCGGCCGCTTCTCCTTCAACGTCAAAGGCGGCCGCTGCGAGGCGTGCCAGGGCGACGGCGTCATCAAGATCGAGATGCACTTCCTGCCCGACGTCTACGTCACCTGCGACGTCTGCCACGGCAAGCGCTACAATCGCGAAACCCTCGACGTCACCTTCAAGACCAAGTCGATCGCCGACGTGCTCGACATGACGGTCGAGGAAGGCGTCGATTTCTTTGCGGCTGTCCCCGCCGTGCGCGACAAGCTGCAGAGCCTCAAAGATGTTGGCCTCGGCTATATCAAGGTGGGACAGCAGGCCAATACGCTTTCGGGTGGCGAGGCGCAGCGCGTCAAGCTAGCCAAGGAACTGTCGAAGCGATCGACGGGCCGCACGCTCTATATTCTCGACGAGCCCACAACCGGGCTGCACTTCCACGATGTCGCCAAGTTGCTGGAAATGCTGCATGAGCTGGTCAATCAGGGCAATTCGGTTGTGGTCATCGAGCATAATCTCGAAGTCATCAAGACGGCCGACTGGATTCTTGATTTCGGTCCGGAAGGTGGCGATGGCGGCGGCGAGATCGTTGCCGTTGGAACACCGGAAGCGGTCGTCAACGAAAAGCGCTCCTATACGGGGCAGTTCCTGAAGGAGCTGCTGGAGCGGCGTCCGATGAAGAAGGTTGCGGCAGCGGAGTGAATTCACCCGACTGAACGTCCATGGAGGAGAGAATGACCAAAGCGGGCGAAATCCGCACAGGCATAGGTGGCTGGACTTTCGAACCCTGGCGCGGGACCTTCTATCCCGATACGCTGAAGCAGAAGGATGAGCTGAACTACGCCAGCCGCCGGCTGAAGGTGATCGAGGTCAACGGCACCTATTACAGCACCCAGAAGCCCGCGGTCTTCGCCAAATGGGCCGCTGACGTTCCCGATGGCTTCATCTTCTCCCTGAAGGCCACCCGCTTCGTGACCAATCGTCGCGTGCTTGCCGAAGCGGGCGAGTCGATGCAGCGTTTCCTGGAATCCGGCATCAGCGAGCTCGGCGATCATCTAGGGCCGCTGCTTTGGCAATTCGCACCGACGAAGAAGTTCGACCCGGATGATTTCGAGGCTTTTCTGAAGCTGCTGCCGGCCAAGCAGGATGGTCTTGGGCTGAAGCATGTCGTCGAAGTCCGGCACGATTCCTTCAAGGTGCCTGACTTCATCACCCTGCTCGAGAAATACAATGTGGCGCCGGTCTGCGCCGAGCATTTCGACTATCCGATGATTGCCGATGTGACGGCCGATTTCGTCTATGCCCGCCTGCAGAAGGGCTCAGACGATATCAAGACCTGCTATCCGCCGAAGGATCTGAAGGCCTGGGCGGATCGCCTGAAAACCTGGGCCGAGGGCAAGGTGCCGGACGATCTGCCGCTGATCGATGCGAAGCGCAAAGTCAAGGCCGAGCCGCGCGATGTCTTTGCCTTCATGATCCATGAGGGCAAGGTGAATGCGCCTCCGGGCGCGATCGCATTGCAGGAAGAAGTGGCAAAATAGCCTACAGCGGCCTGACGTTTGCGACGAGATCTTCGGCCGTCAGCCCCTTACCGGCGTGCTGGCCTGCTAGGCCGTGCAGCCAGACGCCGGCCGCGGCGGCTTCGAAAGCGGGCACGCCCTGCGCCATCAGGCCGCCGACGATACCCGCCAGCACATCGCCGGAACCGGCCGTGGCAAGCCAGGGCGGCGCATTGGCATTGATCAGGGCCCTGCCATCAAGCGCGGCAATCACGCTATCGGCACCCTTGTAGATAATGGCCGCGTGGGCTCTCACCGCAGCTGCCCTCGCCTTGTCGACCTTGCTCAGGGCTTCGTCCGCGGCAATATCGGGAAAGAGCCGCGCAAACTCCCCTTCATGCGGCGTCAGCACCAAGCGTGTCGGTCCCTCGGCAAAAGCATCGAACAATCGTTGCGGCTCGTCTCGAAACGACGTGATGCCGTCCGCGTCCAGCACCAGATGGCGATCCGCGAGCGCAAGGCAGAATTGCCGCGCTTTCTCGCCGGCGCCGAAGCCCGGTCCGAGAATGAAGGTCGAGAGGCGCTGATCGGCAAGCCATTGCCGCAACGACGCTTCATCCTCGACGGCGTGCAGCATGATTGCTGTGAGCAGGCTGGCATTGACATCAAGCGCTTCGGGCGGCGAGGCGATCGTGACAAGCCCTGCCCCGGCCTTCAGCCCCGCCATGGCCGACATGCGCGCGGCGCCGGTCGCGTTCGGTCCGCCTGAGAAAACGACCAGATGGCCGCGCTTGTATTTGTGCGTATCTACGCCCGCCGACGGTATCATAGCCTGCCACTGTGCCGGGGTATTTTCCGCGATCAGATTGTCGGCATGGGCGCGAACGATGCGGGCTGATATGCCGATGTCGAAAATCTCCAGCTCCCCGCACAGATCGCGGCCGGGAAGAAGAAGGTGGCCCGGCTTGCGCGTCATGAAGGTAATGGTGCGCGCGGCATGAAAGGCGGCGCCGAGGATTCGGCCGCTGCGCCCATCGATGCCGGACGGTAGATCGACGGCGATGACGGGAAGTTTCGCTTCGGCGACTTGCGCGATGATGGCCGCCACCTCATCCGGAACGGAGCGGGAAAGCCCCGCGCCGAAGATGGCGTCGATCACCACATCGCCAGCCCTCGGGATATAGCTGCCGATCGCCTCGCCGCCGAGGGGACAATCTGCAAAGGCGCGGGCTGCATCCCCTTTGAGCCGCTTGGGGTCGCCAAGATGGAAAAGCCGCAGTTCGGCACCGGCCTGCAGCAGCGCGCGGGCTGCGATATAGCCGTCCCCGCCATTGTTGCCCGGCCCGCAAAGAACGACATATCGATGTGCCTCGGGAAAGTACCGGAGCGCTGCGGCGGCGACAGCCTGACCCGCCCTTTCCATAAGCCCATAGGAATCGATGCCGGAGATGGCGGCGGCGCTGTCGACCGCGGCCATATCGTCGGGCGTGAGGAGGAGGTCGGCAAGCGGCAACATCATGGCAGCCATTATAGATGCGAAATCTGCCTCAAAAACAACCGCTTTTGTAGCCTGCAATTTGGCCGATAAATGTGCATTTGCATAATAATTAAACAATAACATTCAATGGCTTGCCAGAGCATAAACATGGCATGCATGGCACTTTTTTGCGAAATTTTGCTTATCCCATGCATTTCAGCGCGAAATCGCTTCCATTTTTCCGAAAAATCCTCATCAATCCATCGTCTCGGTGCGAATTCGCCGGGATTTTCTACGGCAGCTCGTTCTCAACTGGCATGATACGTGCATTACGTTGGCCGAGCGGGGAGTAGTCCTGCTGTAACAGAAGAAGCGGAGAGACATTTTCTCATGAAAAAGATCGAAGCGATCATTAAGCCCTTCAAGCTCGACGAAGTGAAGGAAGCCCTTCAGGAAGTCGGCCTGCAGGGCATCACCGTCACGGAAGCGAAGGGCTTCGGTCGTCAAAAGGGCCACACGGAGCTCTATCGTGGCGCCGAATACGTCGTCGACTTCCTGCCGAAGGTGAAGGTCGAAGTTGTATTGGCGGACGAAAATGCGGAGGCGGTGATCGAGGCCATCCGCAAGGCTGCGCAAACAGGCCGTATCGGCGACGGAAAGATTTTCGTTTCCAACGTGGAAGAAGTCATTCGAATCCGCACTGGTGAGACGGGCATCGATGCCATTTAATCCGCCCGGCCCCTCAGGCCGCGGCTCGTTTAATCGTCACTAAGTCAAGGGAAGTAATTTAATGACGACCGCAAGCGAAATTTTGAAACAAATCAAGGACAACGACGTCAAGTTCGTCGACCTGCGCTTCACGGACCCGAAGGGCAAGCTGCAGCACCTCACCATGGATGTAGTCTGCGTCGACGAAGACATGTTCGCCGATGGCGTCATGTTCGATGGCTCCTCGATTGGAGGTTGGAAGGCCATCAACGAGTCCGACATGGTGCTGATGCCCGACACGGACACGGTCCATATGGATCCATTCTTCGCGCAGTCCACCATGGTCATCCTCTGCGACATCCTCGACCCGGTCTCCGGTGAAGCCTATAACCGCGACCCGCGCGGCACCGCCAAGAAGGCCGAAGCCTACCTGAAGGCCTCCGGCATCGGCGATACCGCCTTCTTCGGCCCGGAAGCCGAATTCTTCGTCTTCGACGACGTCAAGTACAAGGCTGACCCCTACAATACGGGCTTCAAGCTCGACTCCAGCGAACTGCCGTCCAACGACGACACCGATTACGAAACGGGCAACCTCGGTCACCGTCCGCGCGTCAAGGGCGGCTACTTCCCGGTCCCGCCGATCGACAGCTGCCAGGACATGCGTTCGGAAATGCTGACGGTTCTCACCGAAATGGGCGTCACCGTCGAAAAGCATCACCACGAAGTCGCAGCCGCGCAGCACGAACTCGGCATCAAGTTCGACACGCTGGTGCGCAACGCCGACAAGATGCAGATCTACAAGTATGTCGTGCATCAGGTCGCCAATGCCTACGGCAAGACCGCAACCTTCATGCCGAAGCCGATTTTCGGCGACAACGGCTCGGGCATGCACGTTCACCAGTCGATCTGGAAGGGCGGCAAGCCGACCTTCGCGGGCGACGAATATGCAGGCCTGTCGGAAAGCTGCCTCTACTATATCGGCGGCATCATCAAGCATGCCAAGGCGATCAACGCCTTCACCAACCCGTCGACGAACTCCTACAAGCGTCTCGTCCCGGGTTATGAAGCGCCGGTTCTTCTCGCTTACTCGGCCCGCAACCGCTCCGCCTCCTGCCGCATTCCGTTCGGCAGCAACCCGAAGGCAAAGCGCGTCGAAGTCCGCTTCCCCGACCCGACCGCCAACCCCTATCTCGGCTTCGCCGCGATGCTGATGGCCGGCCTCGACGGCATCAAGAACAAGATCCATCCCGGCAAGGCCATGGACAAGGATCTCTACGACCTGCCACCGAAGGAGCTGAAGAAGATCCCGACGGTTTGCGGCTCGCTGCGCGAAGCTCTGGAAAGCCTCGACAAGGACCGCAAGTTCCTGACGGCCGGCGGCGTCTTCGACGACGACCAGATCGATGCCTTCATCGAACTGAAGATGCAGGAAGTCATGCGCTTCGAAATGACCCCGCATCCGGTCGAATACGACATGTACTACTCGGTCTGATATCGAATACGAAAGCCCCGGCTTGCCGGGGCTTTCTTCATAATTGGGAAGCCGGTGGCAGGTCTCCCGCCCGATCGTGTTTTTGCATTGAGCCATCGCTCCCTGTCCGGCCGAAGAACCGGACCGGATGTGACAGTTCGATGAAGGAATGGGGGCAAAATCCTTGATATCAGTGGTGAAAGTCACCACATGATTGCTTGAAAGGAAGTCGTGCCATGAAAGAACGAAACGCAAAATTCAATATTGGCGACGTGGTTCGACACCGGATGTTCCCCTTCCGCGGTGTCATCTTCGATGTCGATCCGGAATTCGCAAACACCGAGGAATGGTGGAATTCCATTCCGGCCGAAGTGCGGCCTGAAAAGGACCAGCCATTCTATCATCTTCTCGCCGAAAACGACGAGACGGAGTATGTTGCCTACGTATCGGAACAGAATCTGATCAATGACGAGAGCGGCGTCCCGCTCCGCAATCCGCAGATCGCCCAGATTTTCGACCAGGCGCCGACGGGCCAGTTCAAACCCAAGATGAGCTTCGCCCACTAAGAGCCTGCCAGATAAGTTCTTTTTAAAAGGGAAGATGCCCCAAGCGTCTTCCCTTTTTCATTTGCGGGACTTGGTCGTCAGCAGCAAAAAAGCCCGGATCGCTCCGGGCTTTTTCAATAAGGCAAAGTTTGAGAAGCTTACTGCTGCTTGGCGGCCTTCTGGGCGTCTTCCAACTTCTTGCGCGCTTCTTCGGCCTTCTTCTGCATGCTGTCCTGCAGGCTCTTCTGGCTTTCAGCGAGCTTGCTGTCGGAGATTGCCGGACCGTCAAAAGCGGCACCGAAACCGGTGAGCGAAATCTTGATCGGGTTCGGCGCGCGGCGGAAGTTGATCGAGGTGAAGGTCACGTCCGTGCCCTTCTTCAGCGAGTTGATCATCGCGTCGGTCACGGGCACTTCGGCCGTGCACTTGTCCGGAAGGCAGACGGCGTAATCGAGCTTCTGGCCCTTGCCGCCATCAACCTGCATGGTGATGCCGGGCGGGATCAGGCGAGCTGTCGGAACGGAGATCTGCAGGATCTTGCGGTTGACCTTGCCATCGACGGAGATGAGGCCGACTGCCGTGACCAGCTGGCCATTGTTAGCCATGATCAGGTTCTGCACGATGCAGATATCGGCATCGTCCTGCTTGGTGCAGGTCTTGTACCAGCCCAGGCGCGGCTGATTGGGATCGTTGCCGCCGTCGGCAGGAGCTGCGTTGGACGCGTCCTGAGCGAAGGCAGCAGCCGGCATGGCCGCGCCGATCATGAGAGCCAGAGCAGAGAGACCTGCCCGCATTTTGTTGTCAGTCTTGAACATCATAGCGAAACCGCCTCCTGAAATCCGCTTCGGAACGACAGCGCGCCGTCCCATGCAATTCGGGTCAAACCGTCGTCCACCTGTCGAATGAATAAGGCAAATACATGACCCGAGAAACCCGGCACCCCTGTTACATCGCACTGGCGCGGATATCCAGCTTTTCTTTGGCCTTTTCTGTTTAGACCCAAGAATTCCGCAGTTGCGTGTTGAATTCGGCACGCTCGTGATAATGTTCGGCCGAATCGTACCCTTACCGGAAAGGATGCCATGCAAGCGCTCCGGATCGCTATCTTCCTGTTCTTCGCAGCCTTGTGCAATGCCGCCGCGGCGCAACCACTCTATGGCATCGCCACGCATGGAGATCCGGCCCTGCCGGCGGGCTTCAAGCATTTCCCTTACGTCAATCCGGATGTGAAAAAAGGCGGGCGCATCAGCTATGGCGTCGTCGGCACCTTCGACAATCTCAACCCCTTCATTCTGAAGAGCATGCGCACGACGGCGCGGGGCATGTGGGACCCGGAATACGGCAATCTCATCTACGAACCGCTGATGGTGCGCTCGCGTGACGAGCCTTTTACGCTTTATGGGCTGCTGGCGCAGACGGTCGAATGGGACGACAGCCGCAGTTTCATCCAGTTCAATCTCAATCCCGCAGCCAAATGGTCCGACGGACAGTCGGTGACGCCGGACGACGTGATCTTCACCTTCCAGCTCCTGCGTGAGAAGGGGCGCATACCCTTCTCGTCCTGGCTCGATACGATCGGCTCGATCGAGAAGGTCGGCGAGCATGGCGTCATGATCCGCTTCAACGAGAAGGGCAATCGCGAAACGCCTGTCATCATCGCGTCGTCGCTGCCGATCCTGCCGAAACATGCGACCGATCCCGACAATTTCGACCGGACCACGCTCGGCATTCCGATCGGCTCCGGCCCGTATCGGGTGAAGAGCGTCGATCCCGGCCAGCGAATCACCTTCGAGCGTAATCCCGATTATTGGGGCAAGGCCATTCCGACGAAGGTCGGCGTCGACAATTACGATCAGATCGTCGTGAACTACTTCCTGCAGGACACGACCTTATTCGAGTCCTTCAAGAAGGGCGATATCGACATCTACCCGGACGGCAGTCCCGCGCATTGGCAGCAGGCCTATAATTTTCCGGCCGTCGGCTCCGGCGCCGTCGTCAAGGAGACGTTTACGCCGAAGCTGCCGAGCGGCATGCTGGGCTTCGTCTTCAACATGCGCCGGCCGATGTTTGCCGACAAGAATGTGCGCAAGGGCCTGACGCTCGCCTTCGATTTCGAATGGTTCAATCGCAATCTGGCTTCCAGCGCCTACACACGCACGGAAAGCTACTGGCAGAATTCCGATCTGTCCTCCTTCGGCGTTCCGGCCGATGCCAACGAGCTTGCCATGCTCGGCCCGATCAAGGACCATATCGATGCCGACGTGCTAGATGGCACCTATAAGCTCCCTGTCAGCGACGGCTCCGGCCGCGACCGCAAGATCCTGCGCAAGGCGGTCAGCTTCCTCAAGCAGGCCGGCTACACGATCAAGGGCGAACGCATGGTCGACAGCGCCGGGCGGCAGCTCAGCTTCGAGATCATGACCCAGAATGCGGATCAGGAGCGTATTGCCATCGCTTATCGCCGCTCGTTGGCATTGCTCGGCATCGCCGTCACGATACGCACCGTCGACGATTCGCAATATCAGCTGCGCACGACGAACTATGATTATGACGTGATCATCAAATCCTATCCGTCTTCGCTGTCGCCGGGCATCGAACAGGTGCCGCGCTGGGGCTCTGCCGCCGCTAAAATGCCGGGAAGCCTGAACTTTGCCGGCGTCGAAGATCCGGATGTCGATACGCTGATCAATCACCTCCTGACGGCGCGTTCGGCTGATGATTTCCGCGACGCCGTGCGCTCTTTCGATCGCATATTGATTTCAGGCTATTATGTCGTGCCGCTCTACCATATCGCACAGCAGTGGGTGGCACGGCGCAGCCATATCGCCCATTCCGACGTATTGCCGCTCTATGGCTATTACCTGCCCGCATGGTGGGACGCCTCGGCACAGTAGCGTTGCATGGTTCCCTTTCGGTAACCGGTTGAAGCCATCGGCACAAAGGCCTAGATGGTGAAGAACAGCCCAAAAACCGAAAGGACAGAACCATGGAACGCATTACGATCGACATCGTCTCGGACGTCGTCTGCCCATGGTGCTACCTCGGCAAGGCGCGCCTGGAGCTCGCCATCGCCGAGGTGCAGGACGAAGTGGGCGTCGACCTCAACTGGCGGCCCTACCGATTGAACCCCGACTATCCGCCCGAAGGCGTCGACCAGAAGAAGACGCTCGAGCAGAAGCTCGGCGGCGCGGAGCGTGTCGCGCAGGGGCACAAGATGCTGACCGATCTCGGCCGCGAAGTCGGCATCAAGTTCGATTTCGACGCCATCAGGATCGGCCCCAACACGCTCGATGCGCACCGCCTCATCCACTGGGCCGTCACCGAAAGTCGCGAGAAGCAGGACAAGGTGGTCGACGCGCTCTTCAAGGCCAATTTCGAAGAAGGCCGCAATGTCGGCGATCACGCCGTGCTGCTCGATATTGCCGAAGAGGCCGGTCTCGACCGCTCCGTCATCGCCACCCTTCTTGCCTCCGACGCCGACCGCGATCTCATCATCGGCGAAATCGACGCCGCCCAGAAGATCGGCGTCAACGGCGTGCCCTTCTTCATCTTCGACCAGCAATATGCCGTCAGCGGCGCGCAGACACCGGATGTGATCGCCGAGGCCTTGCGTGATATTGCCAAGATGAAGGCGGAAGCACGGGCCGGGATGAATTGAGGGGCAGCGGCGCTTTCGCTGGAAAGCAGATGCTGCTTGCAATTCTCTCCGCACGTTGGCTGTCGACAACGGAAGAACCGAGCGATAACGGCCCTCAGGCCTTTGCCAGCAATCCCGAAGCCATCGTGCGGAAGGCCTCGATCGCCTTCGGCAGCACTTCCGCCGGATTGTCGCTGGCGGCAACCCAAAGGGCGGCATTCAGCGCTGCGCCGGAGAGGAGCCGGGCGGCGGCCTCGGCATCAACCGGCTTGACGACTTCCTGCTCCAGAAGCTTTGACACCGTCTGCCGAGTCCCCGCCAGACAGCTGTTTTGGCTGGGCCATTTCGATGGATCGCCCAGCACCGCCGGCCCGTCAAGCAGGACGATGCGCTGGACCTCCGGATCGAGCGCCATTTCGATATAGGCTTCGCCTTCCGCAAGCAGGCCTTGCCAGCCGCCTCCCGCCTGCTCGCCGATCACTTTTGCCCGCAACGCCATCTCATTGTCGATCTGATCAACGACGGCGGCAAGCAATCCCCGTTTATCTCCAAAATTATGATAGAGCGCGCCCCTCGTCAGGCCGACATCTGCCGTCAGCTCGTCCATCGATGCGCCCGAAAATCCCTTCTCGGCGAAAGCTTTTCGTGCGGCAACAATAAGCTTGCTCCGGTTTTCTTCCATCGTTTCCAGGCGTTTTGCCATATCACCCTCAATTTCACATACGTTTCGTATTTGAAATATTGACATACGTAGCGTATATGGCTATTTCAAATACATGCCGTATACCAAACCAAACGGCATTTTGGAAAGGCCGCAGAATGCCGCCCTTCCGATCCTTTCACATCAACGCGAATGAGAGCTGAATATGATGACGACGCGTAATGCAATTTTCCCGAAGAACAGACATGCGCTTTACGAAGAGCATGGCTATTCCGCTGCCATCCGCTCCGGTGATCTGTTGTTCGTTTCCGGCCAGGTCGGCAGCCGTATGGATGGGAGCCCGGAGCCTGATTTCGAAAAACAGGTCCAGCTTGCCTTCGACAATCTGCAGGCAACCTTGGAAGCCGCAGGCTGCACCTTCAACGATATCATCGACATCACCACGTTCCACACCGATCCTGAGCAGCAGTTCGGCGCGATCATGACCGTCAAGAACCGGGTGTTCAGCGAAAAGCCCTATCCGAATTGGACTGCGGTTGGCGTCAATTGGCTGGCTGGCTTCGATTTCGAAATCAAGGTCATTGCGCACATTCCGGACGGTGGAGAGACTGACAAGTCCCAGGCCGCATGAGGCAACGCCAGATTTCGGCTTACAACGGAAAATATTCCTGTGGGCTGGAAGCGATCCCTGGCTAAGAGACGCCTCCCTACTTCGCCAATTCCGCCAACTGCGTCATGACCACAGCCGCACCCTGCAGCCGCTTTTCCGGCGTCGGAAGATCACGGGTAAGAAACACGCTGTGGTCGGGGCGGATCTTGGCCATGGTGCCCTGCTTGGCGATATAGCCGACAAGGTTGGCCGGGTTCGGGAATTCCTTGTTGCGGAACTGCACGACGACGCCCTTCGGGCCGGCGTCCAGCTTTTCGACATTGGCGATGCGGCAGAGCGACTTGATGTAGACGATCTTGAGGAGGTGCTGCACCTCTATCGGCAAGGGACCAAAGCGATCGATCATTTCGGCGCCGAAACCATCGATCTCCTTGATTTCCGTGATTTCGCCGAGGCGGCGATAGAGCCCCATGCGCAGATGCAGATCGGGCACGTAGTCATCCGGGATCATGACCGGCGTGCCGACGGAGATCTGCGGCGACCAGCCGGTGTCCTGGATCTCGTCGACGCCCTTGACCTCGGCGACGGCCTCCTCGAGCATCTGCTGGTAAAGCTCGAAGCCCACTTCCTTGATATGGCCGGACTGTTCTTCGCCCAGCAGATTGCCGGCGCCGCGAATATCGAGGTCGTGGCTGGCAAGCTGGAAGCCGGCGCCGAGCGTATCCAGCGATTGGAGGACCTTGAGCCGGCGTTCCGCCGTCGTCGTCAGCACCTTGTTGACCGGCAGCGTGAAGAGCGCGAAGGCGCGGACCTTGGAGCGGCCGACGCGGCCACGGAGCTGATAGAGCTGCGCCAGGCCGAACATGTCGGCGCGATGGACGATCAGCGTGTTAGCCGTCGGCACGTCGAGGCCGGATTCGACGATGGTCGTCGAAAGCAGGACGTCATAACGGCCTTCGTAGAACGCGTTCATGATGTCTTCCAGCTCACCGGCCGGCATCTGGCCATGCGCGACCGCCACCTTCAGCTCCGGCACATCCGACTGCAGGAAAGCATGGATATCGGCGAGATCGGCGAGACGCGGACAGACGTAGAAGCTCTGGCCGCCGCGATAATGCTCGCGCATCAGCGTTTCGCGGATGACGAGCGAATCAAAGGGCGAAATGAAGGTGCGGACCGCCATGCGGTCGACAGGCGGCGTGGTGATGAGCGACAGCTCGCGCACGCCCGTCATCGCAAGCTGCAGCGTGCGCGGGATCGGCGTCGCCGACAGGGTCAGCACATGCACGTCGCTCTTCAGCTCCTTCAAGCGCTCCTTGTGCTTGACGCCGAAGTGCTGCTCTTCATCGATGACAAGCAGGCCGAGATTGGCGAACTGGATGCCAGCGCCGAGCAGCGCATGGGTGCCGACGACGATATCAGTCTTGCCTTCGGAAACTTCCTTCTTGGTGAGCGTCAGCTCCTTGGCGCCGACAAGGCGGGATGCCTGCTGCACCCGGATCGGCAGGCCACGGAAGCGCTCGGAGAAGGTCTTGAAATGCTGGCGGGCGAGCAGCGTCGTCGGCACGACGACTGCGACCTGCACGCCGTTCATGGCGGCAACGAAGGCGGCGCGGAGCGCCACTTCCGTCTTGCCGAAGCCGACGTCGCCGCAGACGAGGCGGTCCATCGGCCGGCCGGCCCCGAGATCCTCGCGCACCGCCTCGATGGCGTTCATCTGGTCTTCGGTCTCATCGTAGGGGAAGCGGGCGGCGAACTCGTCATAGAGACCGTCCGGCGTCGCCAGCACAGGCGCATGGCGCGTCAGGCGCTCGGCGGCGATGCGGATCAAGGCGCCGGCCATGTCAAGCAAGCGCTTCTTGAGCTTGGCCTTGCGCATCTGCCAGGCGCCGCCGCCGAGCTTGTCGAGTTGCGCCTCAGTGCCCTCGCCGCCATAGCGCGACAGGAGATCGATGTTTTCGACCGGCAGGAACAGCTTGGCGTCGTCGGCATATTGCAGCTCGAGGCAGGCATGCGGCGCACCGGCGGCCTCGATGGTCCTCAGCCCGACGAAACGGCCTATACCATGCTCGGCATGCACAACGATCGAGCCTTCATCCAGCCCGGCCACTTCCGAGATGAAATCGGCGGCGCGCTTGCGGCGCTTGGAGCGACGCACCATGCGGTCGCCGAGAATATCCTGCTCGCCGATGACGATGAGATCGCCGGCCTCGAAACCGGCTTCCAGGCTGAGCACGGCCGCCGCCGCCTCGCCTTTCGCCAATCCACCGAGATCCTTGAAGGCCTCGATTGTCTTGACGCGCGCCAGCCCATGTTCGGCAAGCACCTGCAGGAGACGGTCGAGCGAGCCTTCGGTCCAGGCCGAAATCAGCACCTTGCCGCCGGAGGCCCGCTTGTCGGCGATATGCTTGACGACGGCATCGAAGACGTTGACGCGCTCGCTGTCGGCGCTCTCGGTCGCAGACCGCGCCCAGCGCGGCCCCTGCCGGGCATCAATCTCGATGACGCGGCGAGCCTCGCCCTCATGCTCGTTGAAGGGCGAGATGCGGACGGCGCCGAAGGCATCGAGCGCGCTGCCGAAGGCTTTGCCATCGAGATATAGCTGGCCTGGGGTCACGGGCTTATAGGGCGTGCCCTGGGCCATCTGGCCCTTGCCCTGCTGGCCGGAATGCAGGCGGGCGTCGTAATAGTCGAAGACGAGCTTGGAACGCTCCTCGGCTGCCTCGCGCACGGTATGATCCGTCACCAGCCGGAAGCCCTGAAGGTAATCGAAGACCGTCTCCAGCTTCTCGTAGAAAAGCGGCAGCCAGTGCTCCATGCCGGCGTAGCGGCGGCCTTCCGAGACGGCGAGATAGAGCGCGTCGTCGCGCGTGGCGGCGCCGAAGGCGGAGAGATAGTTCTTGCGGAAGCGGCTGATCGTATCCGGCGTCAGGGTCACTTCGCTCATGGGATTGAGATCGAGCGAGCGAACCTGCCCCGTCGTGCGCTGGCTGGCCGGATCGAAGCTGCGGATACTTTCCAGCGTATCGCCGAAGAAATCCAGGCGCACCGGCTCTTCCGTGCCCGGAACGAAGACGTCGAGAATGCCGCCGCGCACGGCATATTCGCCGACTTCGCGCACGGTCGCCACGCGCTCGAAGCCGTTGCGCTCCAGGCGGGCGGCGATATCGTCCATCCGGACCTGGTTGCCGGGACGTGCCGAGAACGCCAGGCTTTCGATGATATCCTGCGGGGCGACCTTCTGCAGCATGGCGTTGACAGTCACCAGCACAATGGCTGCATGCGGCTTGCGATGATGCGCGATCAGGCCGGACAGAGCCGCAAGGCGCCGCGCAGACGTGTCCGAGCTCGGGGAAACGCGGTCGTAAGGAAGGCAGTCCCAGGCCGGCAGGGTGAGCACCGGAATTTCGGGCGCGATGAAGCCGAGCATCTGTTCGACATCTGCCATATGCTGGCCGTCGGACATGACATAGGCGATCGGCTGGCCGGCCTTTGCCATCTCGGCAATCAGAAACGGCTCCAGGCCGGCCGGAACATGACCGATCGTCATCGGCTCGCTGGCGGCGAGCAGCTTCTTCGCATCGAAACCGGGGATCATTTCGTTAAACCAAACCTTTCGGCGATCTCTTCGAAATCGGGCTTGTATGAGGCCAGGCGCTCAAACAGGGGCGTCTGCAGATGCTGCGGTATCGGTTGGGTGCCGAGAATCCATTTGACGAGATCGTTGTCTTCCTCGGCCATGATGCGCTCGAGCTCATCGAGTTCGGGCTCGGTCAGACCCGGCAGCTCGTTGTCGGCGAACTGGCCGAAGACAAGATCCATCTCGCGGATGCCGCGATGCCAACAGCGGAAAAGGATGCGGCGACGACGGGGATCGAGATCGGCACTGCTGAGGGTAAGCCCAGTCATCAAAAACACCTTTATGTTGATGCGTCTCTATAAAACCAGCATTGAAAGGTGGGAACCGGTTTTTCAGAAAAAAGCGCCGGAAGCGCAATTTTCGGGGGAGTGATGGCCTCAAAGAGGTCGTGCGTAGCGCTGCCCCTTGCCAAAGGCGCCCTGCCCGTCGCATTTTGCCGGCCATGCGTCCCGCTATCCTCGACCCGCTGTTTGCCTCCATATCTTCGCTGCCCGGCGTCGGGCCGAAGGTATCCGAGCTGCTGGTGAAGCTGCTCGACCGCGAGACGATCGACGACTGCCGTGTCATCGACCTGATTTTCCACGCGCCGCATTCCATCATCGACCGGCGCGAGCAGCCAGGCATCGCCCGCGCGCCACAGGGCGCCATCGTCACCATTACCGGCCGCGTCGATCGCCATCAGCCGCCGCCCAATCCGCGCAGCAATGTGCCCTATCGCGTTTATCTGCATGACGAAACTGGCGAACTTGCGCTGGTCTTCTTCCGCGGCAAGGCGCAATGGCTCGAAAAGCAGCTACCGATCGACGAGACCGTCACCGTCAGCGGCAAGGTCGACTGGTTCAACGGCCGTCCGTCCATGGTGCATCCCGACTATATCATGCGCGAGAGCGAGGCGGAAAACCTGCCGCTCGTCGAGCCGGTCTATCCGTTGACCGCCGGACTCTCGCCGAAATTCCTGCGCAAGACCATCGAGGCGGCGCTGCCGCGCATCCCGCAACTGCCCGAATGGGATGACCTTGCGCTCGCCCAGAAGCAAGGCTTTCCCTCGATATCCGACAGTTTCCACATGCTGCATGCGCCGAGAGACGCTGCCGATATCGATCCTCAGGCGCCAGCCCGCCGTCGGCTTGCCTATGACGAATTCCTGGCGGGGCAATTGTCACTTTCTCTGGTTCGCCAAAGGCTGCGCAAAGTTGCGGGGCAGCCGGTGCATCCAACTGGAGAAATCAGCGGTAAGATCCTGGAATCCCTGCCCTTCTCGATGACGAACAGCCAGCGTGATGCAGTCGCTGATATCCTAAAGGATATGGCCGGTACGGAGCGTATGCTCCGGCTGCTGCAAGGCGATGTCGGGGCGGGAAAGACGCTGGTAGCATTGCTGGCAATTGCCGCCGTGATCGAAAGCGGTGGCCAAGCGGTGCTGATGGCACCGACCGAAATTTTGGCCCGCCAGCATCATGCGACGATTTCGAAATTCGCAGCAAGTGCAAACCTTTCCGTCGAAGTCCTCACAGGCCGCACGAAGGGCCGCGAGCGGGATGCGATCCTGGAGCGCATCGCTTCCGGCGAAGCGCAGATCATTATCGGCACGCATGCTCTCTTCCAGGACAGCGTCGCCTATGCCAACCTCATGCTGGCCGTCGTCGACGAACAGCATCGCTTCGGGGTCCATCAGCGTCTGCGCCTGACCGCGAAGGGTGTCTCGCCGCATATGCTCGTCATGACCGCGACGCCCATCCCACGGACGCTGGTGCTCGCCGCCTTCGGCGATATGGACGTTTCCAAGCTCACCGAGAAGCCGGCGGGACGCAAGCCGATCCAGACGATCACCATCCCGAACGAGCGAACCGGCGATATCGTCGGCCGATTGAAAAGCGCGCTCTCCGAAGGCAAAAAAGCATATTGGATTTGTCCACTTGTAGAGGAATCCGAAGAATCTGATTTAATGTCGGTCGAGGAGCGACACGACACATTGACCAAGGCGCTCGGCCCCGGTATCGGCCTTATCCATGGCCGGATGAGCGGCCCGGAAAAAGATGCCGTCATGATGGCCTTCAAGAGCGGCGAGATCCGGCTGCTTGTGGCAACGACAGTCGTCGAAGTGGGTGTCGACGTGCCCGACGCGACGATCATGGTCATCGAACATGCGGAACGTTTCGGCCTAGCGCAGCTGCATCAGTTGCGGGGCCGGGTCGGACGCGGCGATGAGGCCTCCACCTGTATCCTGCTCTATAAGGGACCGCTCGGCGAAACCGGGCATGCGCGGCTGTCGATCATGCGAGAGACCGAAGACGGCTTCCGGATTGCCGAGGAGGATCTGAAGCTGCGTGGCGAAGGCGAGCTTCTCGGCACGCGTCAGTCCGGCACGCCGGGTTTCCGCATTGCCAGCCTCGAGGCCCATGCCGATCTTCTGGAAATCGCCTGCAAGGATGCCGCCTATCTGATCGAGCGCGATCCCGAGCTGACGGGCGAGCGCGGCATGGCGGTACGCACCCTGCTCTATCTCTTCCGCCGCGACGAGGCGATCCGGTTCCTGCGGGCGGGATGAGCGGATGGACGCGGTTGCCGCGTCCATCCCTTTTCTGACAACTTCACTTGGCAGCGAGGCCGGGAATCGTGACCTGGAACACCTGGAACATGGTGTCGACATCGCCTCCGCCGTCACCTTTGTAGGCAGCGCCGACCTGATAGCCGTCCTGAGTCAGGAAGTCGTTGTCGTTGGCGACGAACAGGAAGTAATCGTCCGGCAGCTTCGGATCCTGAACGCTGACGAGCGACATCGCCTCCCACTTTTCCGAGAGGTTGTTGCTATCGTTCGGCGCGCCGTTGTGGAGGCCGAAGCGCGCGAGATCGGCGCTGTCATTGATGTCGATGAACTGGCTGACCGTTGCCGGCTTTACCGAGGCGTCAAGAACGCCCTTGGGGGCGACCGGCTTGTCGGCATCGAACTTGCCGGCAATATCGGTAGCAGCGGAGACATCGACGGCGACGATGCTGCGGTAGAGCGACTTGTCGCCCTTCACGCCGTAGCCGTTGTTGCTGTCACGCGCCAGCATCAGGAATGTCTGCGGCGAAAGCGCATAGATTTCGCTCTGGGCGGCGACTGCCGTCTTGCCCTTGTCATTCGTGAAGACCGGCAGCGGCACGACATATTCGTGCACCAGCTTCAGATTTGCCGGATCGGCGGCATCATAGACCAGCGCACGGGTGTTCTGGCGCGTGGAGCTGGAATCGCCGCCATCCTGGCGCGTTGCGGACTGCAGCACGGCAATCAGGAACTTGCCGTCCGGTGTCAGCGACATGCCTTCGAGGCCCTGGTTGTTCTGGCGGCCGCTCGTCGGATCCTTCGGATCCGGAGCGGATTCGCCGGGACCAGGGTTATTGGAAGCGAAGTTGACGGCGCCATTGCGCATCGGCAGCAGGGCTGCCGGCGGAGGAGTGGCGGACATCATGCGGCCATCAGCGGCGAAGCGGTAGATATACGGGCCATATTCGTCGCTGATGAACATAGTGCCGTCGGGCAGACGGGCGATGGCTTCGGTGTCGAGCGAGATCTTGCCGTTCGGCGCCTGGGGCAGCAGCGGCATGCTGCCTTCGGCATGGCGGGTGCCATTGGCCGGGTCGAGCCCGGTGGTGTCGGCGCCCTTGTCATCTTTCAGAAGCAGGGTGTCGGCAAGCTTGGCTTCGACGCCCGCCTGCTCCTTGCCGGCCGGCGGCGTCGCACCGGGCGCGACCGGGCTCAGCGTGACGTCGATGGTGTTCAGGCGCGGACGATATTCGGTCGTGCCGACAGCATTGTAGCCGCGGTCCGGCAGCAGCCAGAGCGAACCCTTGTAGGTGCCGTCGGCGTTGCGAACCCAGCTCTTGGTATCGATCGACATGCCCGAACCAGAGCCGAAGGTCTCGCCGAACTTGTCACGCAGGTTTGCCGGGATGCGACCGACCGCGACACGTCCCTTGTTGACGAGCGTCGCACCCTGGACCGCGACGGAACTATCCGCAAGCGCCGCGACCGACGCGGAGAAAACAAATGTCGCAAGCGCAGCCGACAGCAGCGGCAAGCTCTTCGAACGCATATATCTCAAAACAGTATCCTCCGATGAAAATCCGCATGGAGACAACAGCATCCATCTCCGGCCCGCTTTCAGGCCGCGTAGAAAACGACAGCTCGGCACCGAAACTCCGAGCATTCGATGATGAGATACATTCGATTGCCTGTCCCCTAAGACGATCTAAGGCGTCAATATGATAGGGGCATGACAGTTCGCGCGATACGCGAAGCCAGGCGACCAGTGACAGGAACGGGAATGGTTCTAAGTCAGGGACTTTATCGGAACGGGCCTGGGCAGTCCCTTCGCAGCCACCAGCTCTTCCTTATATTCGGGCGAAACCAGGCCGCCTGATATCAGGAGCTTGGCGCCATCCTCGGGACTCATGTCGAGCACCGTGATCTTTTCGCGTGGAACGAAAACCAGAAAGCCGGCCGTGGGCACGGGTGTCGGCGGCAGGAAGACCGCGACCATATCCTGGCCCATGGCGTTGAATTTCGAGGCGATCTCGCCCTTGGCATCCGTCGATATGAACACCATGGACCAGAGGCCGGGGCTCGGATATTCGATGAGGCCCACCTTCTTAAACGAGGTGCCCTGCTCCTTCAGCACGGTCTCGAAGATCTGCTTGACGCTCTTGTAGATGGTCCGCACCAGCGGGACGCGATTGACGATCGACTCGCCGATACGGACGATGCTCTGGCCGATCAGGTTCTTGGCGAGAAAACCGACGATCGTGATGAAGATCATCGCGATCAGCAGGCCGGTGCCGGGAACGGCAAAATTGAGATAGCTCTCGGGATCGTAGCGCGCGGGAATATAGGGGCGAACCCAGCTATCGGCCCAGTGCACGACGGACCATGTCAGCCAGAGCGTGATGGCAATCGGAGCACAGATAATCAGGCCGGCCAGGAAATTGTTTCTGATCCGCGTGGTCAGGGACATTTTGATGAGCTTCTCAGTCATTCGCCGCTCGAAAACTCCGTTCGGTCGCCTACCGCTGACCGGCAAATCCTCCCCACCGTCGCCTTGGAAAGAGTGCCAGAAATTGGGGCAGCATACAACCGGCCAGTCACGCCACCGCGCCGAACAGACGCCGGGCTCACAACGACGTGACAGCAAAAAAATGGCCGACGGAGAAGCCTATTCCACCGTCACCGATTTGGCGAGGTTGCGCGGCTGATCGACATCCGTCCCCATGAAGACAGCGGTATGATAGGCAAGCAGCTGAATCGGCAGCGAGAAGATGATCGGCGCGATGATCTCGTCGACAACAGGCAGCGTAATCGTCGCCATCGTCGGCAATGTCGAGGCGGCGGCTCCCGCTTCATCCGTGATGAAGATGATGCGACCGCCACGTGCCGCCACTTCCTGCATGTTGGAAACGGTCTTGTCGAAGAAGCGGTCATGCGGTGCGATGACGATGACGGGCATGTTCTCGTCGATCAGCGCAATCGGGCCGTGTTTCAGCTCGCCGGCCGCATAACCCTCGGCATGGATGTAGGAGATTTCCTTCAGCTTCAGCGCGCCTTCCATGGCGAGCGGGAAACTGGTGCCGCGACCGAGATAGAGCACATCCTTGAACTTCGAGATCTCGCGCGCCAGGCTTTCCATCTGCGGCTGGATGATATTCAGGACATTGGCCATGATGCGTGGCATCTCGACGAGATGGCGCACCATTTCCTGTTCATCCGCAGCGCTGACGGTACCGCGGGCGACACCCGCTCCGATCGCCAGCGAAGCAAGAACGGCAAGCTGGCAAGTGAAGGCCTTGGTCGAGGCGACACCGATTTCCGGGCCGGCCATGATCGGAAATACAGCATCGGACTCGCGCGCGATGGTCGATTCCTTGACGTTGACGACCGCACCGATTTTGAGGCCATGATCCCGGCAATAGCGGAGCGAGGCCAGCGTGTCGGCCGTCTCGCCGGACTGAGAAATGAACAGCGCGGCCTGCGAGGGCAGCAAAGGCATTTCGCGGTAGCGGAATTCGGAGGCGACGTCGATTTCGACCGGGAGGCGCGCATAGCGCTCGAACCAGTATTTACCGATTAAGCCGGCAAGATAAGCCGTACCGCAGGCTGATATCGCCAGGCCGGAGACCTTCTCGAAATCGATCGCCGATGCGCTTGGACGAACGCGCTGGCTGGCGAAATCGACATATTGGCTGAGCGCGTGCGAGATGACCTCCGGCTGCTCGTAGATTTCCTTCTCCATGAAGTGGCGATGATTGCCCTTGTCGACCACATAGGCGGTTGCCTGCGAAATCTGCCGCGGCCTCGTCACTTCATTGCCGTTGAAGTCGAGAATGGTCGCGCCGGCATGGGTGACGATCGCGCAGTCACCATCGACGAGATAGGTGATCTCGTTGGTGAAGGGCGCAAGGGCAATCGCATCCGAACCGAGGAACATCTCGCCCTTGCCGTAACCCACGGCAAGCGGCGGGCCGGAACGCGCCGCCATCAACGTGTCAGGATCGTTCTCAAACATTACGGCCAATGCATAGGCACCGGTCACGCGGTTCAGCATCTTCAGCATTGCGGCGCGGGGCTCGAGACCTTCGCGGATATGGTTTGCCAGCAGGTGCGCGACGACTTCCGTGTCCGTCTGCGACGCAAATACCTTGCCTTCGGCCTTCAGCTCCTCGCGCAATTCGGAGAAGTTTTCGATGATGCCGTTATGGACGACGGCAACGCCTTCAACGAAATGCGGGTGGGCATTGGTCTCGTTCGGAACGCCGTGCGTTGCCCAGCGTGTGTGGGCAATGCCTGTCGTGCCGGGCAGCGGATCCGTCTCCAGCCGCTTCTCCAGATTGAAGAGCTTTCCTTCCGCGCGGCGGCGATCCATCACGCCGTCATGGATCGTCGCGACGCCAGCCGAATCATAGCCGCGGTATTCGAGGCGCCGCAGCGCGTCCACCAAGCGGTCCGCCACAGGCTTCGTTCCGACGATCCCAACAATGCCGCACATACAACTCTCCGTCTGGCCTCAGATATGAGGGCAAGTCCTAATCATTCCTGCAATTTTCTCAATTGCAATAACGGTCACTTTCGATTTCTGACCGTTACGCGGATCGCCCAAGGGTTTAGTGGCCGCCCTTCTTGGCTGCCTTGATGGCAAGCGCTCGTTCGCGAATGACCTTGGCGCGCTCCGGCTTCACCTCCTGGCGCGCACGCCCGAAGGCCAGCGCGTCGGCGGGAACATCGTCGGTGATAACGCTGCCGGAGGCGATGTAAGCACCATCGCCGATGCGGATGGGTGCCACGAGCGAGGAATTGGAACCGACGAAAGCGTTGGCGCCGATATGGGTCTCGTACTTGTTCACGCCATCATAATTGCAGGTGATCGTGCCCGCACCGATATTGCTGGCAGCACCGATCGTCGCGTCGCCGATATAGGTCAGATGATTGACCTTGGCACCCTCGCCGATCTTGCCGTTCTTGACCTCGCAGAAATTGCCGACCTTTGCGCCGTGAGCGAGGTCTGCACCGGGGCGCAGCCTTGCAAACGGCCCGACGGTAGCACCCGCGCTGACATGCGCGCCCTCGATATGCGAGAAGGCATGGACGATCGCGCCGCCTTCGATGACCGCTCCCGGGCCGAACACGACGTTCGGCTCGATCAAAGCGTCCTGGCCGATGACGGTATCGTAGGCCAAAAATACGGTCTCGGGCGCGATCATGGTGACACCGGACAGCATCAGCTCATGCCGGCGGCGCTCCTGCCAGAGACGCTCGATGAAGGCGAGTTCGGCGCGGTTGTTGCAGCCGGTCATCTCGACTTCGGGCGCATCGACAGCCACGGCGTGGCCGCCAAGCGACCGGGCAATCTCGACGAGATCGGTGAGGTAGTATTCGCCCTTGGCATTATCGTTGCCGATGCGATCGAGCAGATCGAGCGCCTTGCGGCCGTTGATCGCCATCAGGCCGCTATTGCACCAGGTCACCGCCAGCTCGGCATCCGTCGCATCCTTTGCTTCGCGGATCGCGATCAATTCGCCATCCTTGACCAGCAGCCGACCATAGGCATTCGGGTTGTCAGTGTGAAAGCCGATGACCACGACGTCATTGCCTTCGGCCAGCCCCTGGCGGGCGGCGCGAAGCGGCACGTCGGTCAGCAGCGGCACGTCGCCGTAGGCGACAAGAATATCATCGTAGCCCCTGGCGATCGCCTCGCGCGCGGCCAGCACGGCGTGACCGGTGCCGAGGCGTTCCTTCTGCAAATAGGATTCGACGGTGATGCCGCCGATCGAGGCTGCCGTGCTGACCTCATCGGCATTGCGCCCGACGACCAGCGCCGCCGCCGAAATATCCGTCTTGGCGATCGCCTCCATCACATGTGCGATCATCGGGCGACCGGCAATCGGATGCAGAACCTTCGACATCGACGATTTCATGCGGGTACTGTCGCCGGCGGCGAGGATGATGGCGAGGCAGGTACGTTCCATTTCGGGCTCCGAGATATACGATCAGGCGTCGCCCGCTGACGGGCGCAGTCCCTCTCATAGCAACTAAAGCATGTCGCGCAAAAGTGTGCAGCGGTTTTGCGCGACATGCGCAAAATAAAAGACCTAGAGCATTTCCGCTTTTCTTCGAATCGCGAAAACGCTCTATCCTTTTGTTTTTACGCAATTCCGGACGGAAAACCGACATACACTTTTCCTGGAATTGCTCTAAAGCGCGAGAAGCGAATCCGAAAAATCGCGATGCGCTTTAGTCGAGCTTTGAACTACAGCGAAATTAAAGGCAGGCGTCAGGCCTGGGCAAGAGCGGCAAAACCTTCGAGGACGTGCTGACGCCCATCGATGATCACAAACTCCATGGCCTTCTGTGCGGCCGGGCCGTTCCGGGCCGCAATGGCATCGACGATCGCCATATGCGTATCGGCAATGTTGGCGAAGCCGTTGCTGGAGGGAGGCGCACTCATGCGGAACATGCCGACCAACGCCGCCTCGATGAGGCCGCCGAGCGAGCGCATGAACGGGTTCTGCGACGCTTCGGTGATTGCCAGATGGAAATGCAGGTCGGCAACGGCAAGGCTGTCCGAGGTATGATGCGGAGCGGCCATGGAGGCCGCGAGCCGGCGCAGGAGATCGATGTCCTCGCGGCTGGCCCGCTCCGCCACCAGGCTGGCGGCGAAGGGCTCGAATGCCATTCTTATATCATAGAGATGGAGAAGGAACTCCTTGTTGACCCCGCTCTCGAAGTGCCAGTTAAGGACTTCATTATCAAACATGTTCCAATAAATTCTCTCGGTGACCCGAGTGCCGACTCGCGCGCGCGGCACGACCAGGCCTTTTGCCGCGAGGGTCTTCATGCTCTCGCGCAGAACGGTGCGGGATACCTTGAATCGCTGCAGAAGCTCGCTATCGCCAGGAAGGATGGTGCCGATCGGAAAGGCTCCGGACACGATCGCCTTGCCAAGATCGTCGACGACCTGAGCATGGCTCGTTCGCGTCTTTCTCTCGGGTTTTCTGGTATCAAGCAATCGGCTGCGCAAGCATTCTGTCCTTCCCTCAGGCGTATCGTCGATTGAAACGGGAAAGCAGCAGAAGGCCTTTCTGCATCAGAATAAATGCAAACAGCAATAAGCCGATCAATATCTTCGTCCACCAGCTGGAAAGCGTTCCATCGAAGGTGATGTAGGTCTGAATCAGGCCCTGTATGAGAATTCCGATGAGCGTCCCCCCGACGAACCCCGCTCCCCCCGTCAGCAGTGTTCCGCCTATGACCACGGCAGCGATGGCGTCAAGCTCAACGCCGACCGTGGCAAGCGAATATCCAGCGGATGTATAAATCGAAAAAACGATTCCGGATAGACCGGCGAGAAAGCCCGACAAAGCGTAGATCCGGATCGTCGTGCGGCCGACGGGCACGCCCATGAGTTGCGCCGTCGGCACGCCGCCGCCCAAAGCATAGACATTGGCGCCGAAACGGGTGCGGTGAGCCAGGAGGATGCCGCCGGCAAAGACGAGCAGCATGAGGCCGCCGATCAATGTCAGCCGGCCGCCACCGGGCATCAGCCAATAGAGATCGTTCAGCTGCGAATAGAAATCATGCTCGATCGGGATGCTGTCGATGGACAGCACGAAGGCTATGCCGCGCGCCAGGAACATGCCGGCCAGCGTCACGATGAAGGGCGGCATGCTGAGATAATGGATGATGGCGCCCATGCCAGCCCCGAAGATCGTCGTGATGACGAGAACCAGGGCGAAAGCGACCAAGGGATGGATCGTCGTGTCGCGCAGGATGATCGCCAGGAAAACGCCGGTAAAGGCAATGACCGAGCCGATGGACAGATCAATCCCGCCGGAAATGATCACGAATGTCATGCCGACGGCCGCGATCCCCAGAAAAGCGTTGTCGGTCAATAGATTACCGATCACCCGCGTCGACAGCATATTCGGATATTGCGTCACGCAGCCGGCATAGGCCAGGATGAAGATGACGATCGTCGCAAGCAGCGGAAGGTATTTCGAATTCACTTTGCCTGCTCCTTTTGCACCATCTGCCCCTCGCCACGGCGGCGCCAGAAGAATGACGTGGCGGATTGCATCGCCGGGGACTGGATGACCAGAATGACGATGACGATGATCGCCTTGATCACCAGATTGAACTCCGGCGGAAAGCCGGAGAGCAGGATGCCTGTATTGACGGATTGAATGATCATCGCACCGATCAGCGAACCAACGATGCTGAAGCGGCCGCCGAGCAGCGAATTGCCGCCGACGACGACGGCGAGAATCGCGTCCAGCTCAAGCCACAGGCCGGCATTGTTGGCATCGGCCCCCTTGATATCGGCCGAAACGACAATGCCGGCGATGGAGGCGCAAAGCCCACTCAATGCATAAACCGCCATGAGCAGAACCGGAGTCTGTATACCCGAGAGCGTGCTCGCACGGCGGTTGATGCCGATTGCTTCGACCAGCATCCCAAGCGCCGTGCGCCGGACAAGAAGGGTCACGACAACGGCGGCGACAAACCAGATCACCACGGGCATCGGGAGGGCCGCGAAGGAACCGCTGCCGAGAAAGATCAGCCCGTCATTGTTGAAGGTGAGGATCATCCCCTCGGTGATCAATTGCGCGATGCCGCGACCGGCCACCATCAGCACCAGCGTCGCGATGATCGGCTGGATATCGAGCACGGCGACAAGGAAGCCATTCCATAAGCCGCACGCCAGACCGATGCCGAGGGTCAGCAAAAGCGTATAGGCCAGCGAATAGCCGGAAACGATCGACGAAGCCGCGACGGCTCCGCATATCGCAATCACCGCGCCAACCGAAAGATCGATCCCCTTGGTGGCGATGACCAGCGTCATGCCGATGGACAGCAACGCTACCGGTGCGCCGCGATTGAGCACATCAATCAGGCTCCCGTAGAGTCTTCCATTTTGGATTTCAAGATGAAAAAAATGCGGGAACATAATGAAATTCAACAGAAGAATTACCGCGAGCGCAATGAGCTGCGGCAGCAACCGAAGCAAGGATGCCTTGATTTGCGAGCTCATGCGTCTTCCTTTGCATTCTGAGCCGTGGCAATGGCCTCGACGATATTTCCGGCGGTTATCTCGCTGCCGGTCAACTCGGCAATGTGTTCGCGGTCGCGCAGGACGATGACGCGTGAACTATAGGCGACAAGCTCCTCGAGTTCAGACGAAATAACCACTAGGGACATGCCCTGCCGACAAAGATCTTCGATCAGCCGGATGATTTCCGCATGGGCGCCGACATCGATGCCACGGGTCGGCTCGTCCAGGATCAGGAAATTCGGATTGGTTGCCAGCCATCGCGCGAGGATGGCCTTTTGCTGGTTGCCGCCCGAAAGAAGCCGGATGGGCTTTTCCCGATCGGTCGTGCGGATATCGAGCGCCTTGATGTAGCGATCAGCGATGGCGTTCTGCTCGCTGCGTGCAAGAGGTCTGGCCCAGCCGCGCCGAGCCTGCAGTGCCATGATGATATTCTCCCGAATGGAAAGATCGCCGATGATGCCATCCGTCTTGCGATCTTCCGGGCAGAAGCCGAAGCCGCGCTTGATCGCGGCGCGCGGGCTGGAAAGCGTAACCGTATTGCCGTCGATCTTCGCTTCGCCGCTGTCGGCACGCTCGACGCCGAAAAGCACTTCGGCGGTTTCGGTACGGCCGGAGCCGAGCAGACCGGCGATGCCGACCACCTCTCCGACATGCACATCCATGTCGAAGGGCTTGATCTTGCCGCGCTTGCCGAAATTCGTGAAATGATATCTGACCGGACCGCTTTCCGTCTCGGTCTGTTTTGCCGCGCTTTCCGTCTCGGCGAGTTCGCGGCCGAGCATCATGGCGATCAAGGTCTGCCGCGGCAGACCGTTCGCTTCGCGCGTGCCGACCAGACGACCGTTGCGAAGAACGGTGATTCGATCGCAGATCTCGTAGACCTGCTCCAGAAAATGCGTGATGAAGACGATCCCCAGGCCGCGCTCCTTCAAGCGCCTGACGATGCCGAACAGCATCTCGACTTCTTGCGTATCGAGACTCGCCGTCGGCTCATCGAGAATCAGCACCTTGCCGGAGAGATCGACGGCGCGGGCAATCGCGACCACCTGCTGTATGGCAACGGAGAAGCGGTCGAGCTGGCGGCTGACATCGATATCCACGCCATATTGCGACAGCAGGTCTCTCGCCATACCGTTCATGATGCGGCTGCTGACCATGCCAAACCGCCGCGGCTGGCGACCGAGGAACAGGTTCTCCGCGACGCTTAGATTGGGCAGCAGGTTCACTTCCTGATAGACGGTTCCGATGCCGAGCTTCTGCGCCGCCAGCGTGTCATGCGGATCGATCTCGGCGCCGTCGAGAACCAGAGTGCCGCCGTCGCGGCGATAGGCGCCGGTCATGCACTTGATCAGTGTGGATTTCCCGGCACCATTCTCGCCGAGCAGCGCATGCACCTCGCCGCGCATCAATGTGAAATCGACATGATCGAGAGCGGTCGAACCGGGAAAATATTTACAAAAGCCTGTCGCTGTCAGAAGTCGCTCGACGTCTTGAGCCATGAAGTGCTGATGTCCTTGCATTGAGCCATTGGGCGAAAGCGATAGCCGGCGCACTGCGTTGATGCGCCGGCATCTTGCACAAGAATTCGCACCGGCGGCGTTGCCAGCCGGTGCGATCGGCTTGTGTCTCAGTAGCCGAGGTCTTTCTTCTGTTCGTAGACCTTCTGCGGATCATCGGCCTGGGTGTAGAGCTTGGACTCGGTCTGGATCCACTTCGCCGGCTCCTTCTTGCTCTTCAGATAGGCGTCGAGCGCATCGAAGGCGGGACCGGACATGTTCGGCGTCAGTTCGACGGTAGCGTTCGCCTCGCCAGCTGCCATCGCCTTGAAGAGGTCCGGAACCGAATCGATGGAAACCGTCAGAATGTCCTTGCCCGGCTTCAGTCCGGCTTCCTTGATCGCCTGAATGGCGCCGACGGCCATGTCGTCATTATGAGCATAGAGCGCGCAGATGCTCTTGCCACCGTTCTCAGCCTTCAGGAAGCTTTCCATGACTTCCTTGCCCTTGGCGCGAGTGAAGTCGCCCGTCTGGCTGCGAACGATCTTCAGGTTGTCATGACCCTTGATGGCTTCTTCGAAGCCCTTCTTGCGGGCGATGGCCGGCGAAGAGCCGGTGGTGCCCTGCAACTCGACGATGTTGCACTTCTTGTCGCCGACGGTCTTTACGAGCCAGTCGCCGGCAACCTTGCCTTCATGAACCAAGTCGGACGTGACGGCGGTCAGGTAAAGATCCTTCGGCGCATTGACCGTGCGGTCAAGCAGGATGACGGGGATCTTGGCTTCCTTGGCTTCCTTCAGGACAGCATCCCAGCCGGTCTCGACGACAGGCGCAAGCAGGATTGCATCGACGCCCTGCGCGATGAACGAGCGGATAGCCTTGATCTGGTTTTCCTGCTTCTGCTGCGCGTCAGCAAATTTCAGGTCGATGCCGCGCTTCTTGGCTTCCTGCTTCGTCAGCGTCGTTTCGGCCGCACGCCAACCAGACTCCGAACCGATTTGCGAGAATCCGACGACCAGGTCTTTAGCCGATGCCGACGTGAACATGCAGGCAGCGAGCATCGTCGCACTGATCAGTGCAGTCTTCAACTTCATGATTTCCTCCCAAAGGCCATTTCCTCAGGCCACGGTCTAAAAATCATATAGTAATACTTTTGTAAATCGGCATTCGATGATGCAGTGCAACAAAAAGGGGCATTTCAAACGCCCCTTCTCAACTCAAACTATTTCACCCCGTTTACTTCGAAGCCGGCAGCTTGTCGTCGACGCCTTCGATGTAGAAGTTCATGCCGAGCAACGTGCCGTCATCGGCCTTCTCGCCGGCCTTGAGCCAGGGCGTGCCGTCCTGCTTGTTGATCGGACCTGTGAAGGGAGCCAGCTCGCCGGACTTGATCTTGGCTTCGGTTTCCTGAGCCATCTTCTTCACGTCGTCAGGCATATTCGTATAGTCGCCCATCTTGAGGATGCCGTCCTTCAGGCCGTCCCAGCTCTGCTCGGACTTCCACGTGCCATCGAGCAGCGCATGAACGCGCTTGGAGTAGTAGTTACCCCAGGTGTCGATGATCGCCGTCAGCTGCGCCTTCGGGCCAGCCTTGATCATGTCGGAAGCCTGACCGAAAGCATGGATGCCGCGCTCTTCAGCCACCTGCATCGGCGCCGTCGTATCGGTGTGCTGCGTCAGGACATCGACGCCCTGGTCGACCATCGCCTTGGCGGCATCGGCTTCCTTGCCCGGGTCGAACCAGGTGTTGACCCATACCACCTTCAGCTTGAAGCTCGGATCGATCGAACGGGCGCCCTGTTCGAAGGAGTTGATACCCATCACCACTTCCGGAATCGGGAAGGAAGCGATGTAGGCGGCACCATGATTCTTCGACGTCTTGGCGGCGATCTGGCCGAGGATGTAGCGGCCTTCATAGAAGCGCGAATTGTAGGTTGCGAGATTCGGACCGCTCTTGAAGCCGGTCGCATGCTCGAACTTCACCTTCGGGAACTTGGCGGCAACCTTGACGGTCGCGTCCATGAAGCCGAACGAGGTGGAGAAGATCAGCGAGCAGCCGGAGCGGGCGAGACGCTCGATGGCGCGCTCGGCATCCGGGCCTTCCGGCACGTTTTCAAGATAAGGCGTCTCGATCTTGTTGCCGAATTCCTTCTGGACCTGCTGGCGGCCGAGATCGTGCGCCTGCGAATAACCGCCGTCGGTATGCGAGCCGACATACACGAAGCAGACCTTGGTCGGAGCTGCTTCGGCAGCGGCCGCAAAACCGATGATGGCAGCGGCTGTCGTGGCGAGGGCGAGTGCTAGTTTCTTCATGGTTACCCCTGTTGGTTTGACACTATGAAATCCGTCCGGCTCCTGTCTTCAGCGCTCCGGAACGAAGGCCTTGCCGAGCGACGCTGGCGTGTTGATCAAGGTCGCGCGGCGATTTTGAGAGATGATGACGAGAACCACAATAGTCGATGCATAGGGCAGCATCGACAGGAACTGCGAGGGAATGCCGATGCCGAAACCCTGCGCATGGAACTGCAGGATCGTCACGGCGCCGAAAAGATAGCCGCCGGCCATGACGCGCACCGGCCGCCAGGACGCGAAGACCACCAGTGCCAGCGTTACCCAGCCACGGCCGGCCGACATGTTCTCCACCCATTGCGGCGTGTAGACGAGCGACAGCTGCGCGCCGGCAAGCCCGGCGCAGGCACCGCCGAACATGACGGCGAGATAGCGCGTGCGGATGACGTCGATGCCAAGCGCGTGAGCCGAGCCATGGCTGTCGCCCACGGCGCGCAGCTTCAGGCCGGCACGGCTGCGGAACAGGAACCAGTTGACGCCGATAAGCAGTGCAATCGAGAGATAGAAGGTGAGGTCCTGCTTGAACAGCACCGAGCCGATCAGCGGAATATCCGATAGAAACGGGAAGACGATCTCGCGCAGCTGCACGCCCGGCACGCTGACATAGCCCTCGCCGATCATGCCGGAAAGGCCAAGGCCGAGAATGGTCAGCGCCAGGCCCGTCGCAACCTGGTTCGTCACCAGCGTCAGGGTAAGGAAACCGAACAGCAACGAAAACAATGCGCCCGCGACAATGCCGGTCAGCAAGCCGACATAGGGCGATCCGCTCATCTGCGCGCCAACGAAAGCGGCGACGGCACCGATGATCATCATGCCTTCGGCGCCGAGATTGAGCACGCCCGAACGTTCCACAACCAGCTCACCGAGGCCGGCGATGACGAGGGGTGTCGACGCCGTGATGATGGTGAGAAGGATGGCTTCAAAGACGCTCATGCCGCACCTCCCCGAACCCGCGACCAGACCACACGGATCTTGTAGTAGATCAGCGTATCGCAGGAGAGCACGAAAAACAGCAGTAGGCCCTGGAAGACGCTGGCTGCCTTGGCGGAAATGCCGGGTGATAATTGCGCGGCTTCGCCGCCGAGATAGGTGAGCGCCAGCACGAGGCCGGACAGAATGGCTCCAAGCGGATTGAGACGCGCAAGGAAGGCGACGATGATGGCCGTGAAACCGTAACCCGGCGAGATAGCCGGCTGCAGATGGCCGATCGAGCCGGACACTTCGGATATGCCGGCAAGGCCCGCCAGGGCACCGGAGAAGAGGAAGGCAAACCAGACCATTTTGCGCGAGGAGAAACCGGCAAAGCGCCCTGCCCGCGCCGATTGGCCAAGCACCGTTATCTCAAAGCCTTTCAGCGTATATTTCATCAGGAACCAGGCAAGGATCGCCGCGACCACGGCAAAGACGATGCCCCAATGCGCTCGCCCGGAATCCGCCCATATCGCCGGCAGCACGCCCTCCGGCGGAAAATCGATGCTTTGCGGGAAATTGTGACCTTGCGGATCGCGCCATGGCCCGCGCGACAGCCAATCCAGGAAGAGCTGCGCGATATAGACCAGCATCAGGCTTGTCAGGATCTCATTGGTATTGAAATGCGCCTTCAGGAGCGCCGGAATGGCGGCATAGAGCGCGCCGCCGATGGCACCGGCAAGCAGCATCAAAGGCAGGATCACCGGCGAGTGCCAATCGGTGAAGACGATCGGGATGAACGATCCGGTGACCGCACCCATGGTGAACTGGCCTTCGGCACCGATATTCCAGTTGTTGGAACGGTAGCAGAGGCAAAGGCCGACGGCGATCAGGATCAATGGCCCCGCCTTGATCGCCAGCTCATGCAGCGACCAGACCTCCAGCAGAGGTTCGACGAAGAAGGCATCGAGCGCCTCGACGGGATCCTTGCCCATGACGGCGAACATGATAGTGCCGGCGATCAGCGCCAGGACGAGGGCAAGCAAAGGCGATAGGAAGCCGAACAGCTTCGAGACCTGCGGGCGCTTTTCAAGTTCAATGCGCATGTGCAGGCTCCGAATGCGTCTTGGATTCATGCAGGCCGCCCATCAGCAGGCCGATCTTTTCGCGGGTCAGCTCACCGGCCGGATAGGACGGCGACAGCCGCCCTTCGGAGATGACGGCGATATCGGTCGCGACTTCGAAAATCTCATCCAGGTCCTGGCTGATGACGAGCACGGCCGAACCGTCGCGGGCAAGATCGACAAGAGCCTGGCGGATGCGACTGGCAGCGCCCGCGTCCACGCCCCAGGTCGGCTGATTGACGACGAGCACGCTCGGCTGACGATCCAGCTCGCGGCCGACGATGAACTTCTGCAGATTGCCGCCGGAGAGCGCGCCTGCGGCCGGGTCCTCGCCGCTCTTGCGCACGTCCATCGCTTCGCAGATCCGCTTCGTTGCCTGCTTGACCGCCCCGTGTCTGATGATGTTGAGGAAGCGCCCGCTCAAAAACGCCTTGCGATCCGACTGATTGCGGGCGAGCACGAGATTATCGGAGAGTTTCAATGCCGACACGGCGGCGTGGCCATGGCGCTCTTCCGGCACGAAACCGGCACCCAGCAGCCGGCGCGCATTGATGCCTTTGGCTCCCACAGCCTTGCCGCGCAACTGGACGAGATTATCCGAGGCAACGGTGTGTTCACCGGAAATGACATCGAACAGTTCGCCCTGGCCATTTCCGGCGACCCCGGCAATGGCCAGAACTTCGCCGGCGCGCACGCGCAGGGAAACATCCTTCAGCGACATGGCGAACGGGGTTCGCGCCGGCGCCGAAAGGCCCGCGACTTCCAAGAGGATATCTCCCTTCTTGTCCAGGCCTTCATGATGCACGCTTGCGACATCGCTGCCGACCATCATGCGGGCAAGCGAACCGGTCGTTTCCTGCCTGGGATCACAAGCGCCCGTAACCTTGCCATGGCGCAGCACGGTGGCGCGCGAACAGATGCGCTGCACTTCCTCCAGCCGATGGCTGATGTAGAGCACCGAGCGTCCCTCGTCTCTCAGCTGGAACAGCGTCTCGAACAGGCGATCGGCCTCCTGCGGAGTCAAAACGGAGGTCGGCTCGTCGAGAATGATCAGCTTGGGGTTCTGCAGAAGTGCGCGAACAATCTCGATACGCTGGCGTTCGCCAACGGAGAGATCGGCGACATGCGCATTCGGATCGAGCGGCAGGCCATAGGCGCGCGAGAGCCTTGCGGCTTCCTCGGAAATTTTTGCGAGCGGGATATTGCTGTCGAGCGAGAGCGCGATATTTTCCGCGACGGTCAGCGCCTCGAACAGGGAAAAATGCTGGAACACCATGCCGATACCGAGCTTGCGCGCCGTGCCGGGCGCGTCGACCGAAACAGGCTGTCCCTGCCATACGATCTGCCCATGCGACGGCTCGAGCACGCCGAACAGCATCTTTACGAGTGTGGATTTACCTGCGCCATTCTCACCGAGGAGAGCGTGAATTTCCCCTGGCTGGATTTCAAGATCGATTTCGTTGCAAGCCGCAAAACTGCCGAACAGTTTCGTCAGTTTGCGAACCGACAATAGCGCACCGCTTGCCGGCGCATCAGATGACGACACGTTCCCCTCATTTCCTTCCCACCGACCTGTCCTTTACGGATCTACGGGATCAGTAGTGTAGTTCCACTCGTTTTCCTGGCTTCCAAATCCGCGTGCGCGCGCCCTGCATCAGCAAGCGGATAAGTCTGATGAATATTGATACGCACTTTGCTGCTTTGCACAACAGCAAATAACGCCCTCGCACTGGCTCTCAACTCATCGGGTGTGCCGACATAGGCAAAGAGGCTCGGCCGCGTGGCAAAAAGCGAGCCCTTCTGATTGAGGATGGCGAGATTGAAATTCTCGATCGGGCCGGACGATTGACCGAAGGTGACCCACATGCCGCGCGGCTTCAGGCAATCGAGCGAATGCGGAAATGTGTCCTTGCCAACCGAGTCGTAGACGACATCAACACCCTTGCCGCCGGTAATCTCCCGGACGCGGTCGGCGAAATTCTCCCGGCTGTAGTCGATGACGTGGTCATAGCCATGCGCCAATGCCAGTTCGACCTTTTCCGCGGAACCAGCCGTGCCGATGACGGTGCCAGCTCCGAGAGCCTTGGCCCATTGGCCGGCAATCAAGCCGACGCCGCCGGCGGCGGCGTGAAACAGCAAAGTCGTTCCCGGCCCGACCTTGAAGGTGCGGTTCAGCAGATATTCGGCCGTCATACCCTTCAGCATCATCGATGCGGCGGTTTCGAGCGGGATATCGTCAGGCACCTTCACCAGATGGCGCGCCTCGATATTGCGCTCGATGCTATAGGCGCCGTCGCTGCCGACATAGGCGACGCGGTCGCCTACGGCAAAATCGGTCACGCCAGGCCCGACCTCGGTGATCGTGCCCGCGGCCTCCTTGCCGAGAGGCAGCGGAAACTGAGGCGCCTTGTAGAGACCGGATCGGAAATAGACATCGATAAAGTTCAGGCCGCTCGCGGCATGGCGGATCTGCACCTCACCCGCACCGGGAGGCGGCAGATCCACCTCCTCCAGCTTCATGACATCAGGACCGCCATTTTCATGGATGCGGACGACCTTGGTCTTCTTCATGATGCGCAATCCTCATTGACGTCCAAGGGACGGGAAAAACTGCAACGCGGCTCCGATACAATAGAGATAGATACCGCTGATGATAAAGAGAAAAACGGCCCATTGCGGCATGACGAAGTGCATCAGCAGCGAATAGACGCCGAGTGCCGACCAGAAAAGAAATATGCCGAGGTTCAGCGGCCGCAACCGCTTGACGCGCACGGGATGCAGGAAATTGATCGGTAGGAAGGTCAAGACGACGGAAACGCCGACCAAGATCATGGCCGTCGTCGCACTGGCATCGATGACGAAGAGCGTGAAGATCACCATGTTCCAGACGACCGGGAAACCGGAGAAGAAATATTCATCCGTCTTCATGCCGGTATCCGCATAATAGATGGCACTGGAAACGACGATCATGCCGGCCGCGACGAACGACCATGGCTCGCCGATCATGCCGCTTTCATAGAGCGCGAAGGCCGGCAGGAGCACATAGGTCACGTAGTCGATGATATTGTCGAGCGTATCGCCGGACCAATTGGGAAGGACTTCCTTGACGCGAACCTTGCGGGCGATCGGTCCATCGATACCGTCGACCAGCAGCGCCAGGCCAAGCCACCAGAACATGTCGACGAAACGATGCTCGGACGCTGCGACGACGCCGAGAAAGGCGAGAAACGATCCGGATGCCGTCAGTATATGAACGGAGAAAGCACGCATCTCCGCGTAAGGCACCCGCTTGTATTTGAAGATTTTCATCCGCCCCGTGACTCGCCTGCTTATGCGCCTGCCCCGGCAGGCGGTTTTTTTCGCTAATATGCATCCTTTGGTTTGCACCGCCAGCACAAAAGCGTCGATCCCGGCACGCTAGCGCGACTTGTTGTCATTTTCACCCGTTGCGATGTTTCATCCCATGGATTTCAACAGGCTAAACGCTTATTTTCAGTACAAGAGGTAATTGAGGCATCGATATGAAGCAGATTGAAGTGGCCGTTATCGGCGGTGGTCTGGCCGGCATGATCACGGCATTCGCGCTCGCGCGCGGCGGAAGATCCGTCGCCCTCGTCGCCGCGCCCCACAACAAGGCCGACAAGCGGACGACGGCGTTGATGGATCAATCGATCCGCTTTCTCGAGCGCCTGACGCTATGGGAACGGATCGCGCCTTCGGCCGCGCCGCTGACCACGATGCGCATCATCGACGGCACTTCGCGGCTGCTGCGCGCTCCCACCGTCTCGTTCCGATCGTCCGAGATCGGACTGGACGCCTTCGGCTATAATATTCCGAATGCCATCTTGCTCGACAATCTCAGCGAAGCCATCGAAGCGGAAGGCAATATCAGCCGCATCGAAGCCACTGCTTCGGAGATCAGCTTCCGCGATGATGGCGTCACGGTCGCCCTTGATAATGGTGATTCGATCGAAGCTGCCTTCGTCGTCGGCGCCGATGGCCGCAAGTCGATGGTGCGCGAGACCTTGGGGATCAAGGTCAAGGGCTGGTCCTATCCGCAATCGGCCATGGTGCTGAATTTTTCGCATAGCCTGGCGCATCAGAATATCTCCACGGAATTTCACACGGAAAGCGGCCCCTTTACGCAGGTGCCCCTGTCCGACAGGCGCTCCAGCCTTGTCTGGGTGCAAAAGCCGGCCGAAGCGGCCGCCAATGCCGAAAAGTCGCTCGAGGAACTTGGCCGATTGGTCGAGGAGCGGATGCAATCGATGCTCGGCCAGGTGACGGTCGAAGACAATGTGCAGGTCTGGCCGCTTTCCGGCATGACCGCCTATCGCTTCGGCAAGGGCCGCGCCGCGCTGATCGGCGAAGCCGCGCATGTCTTCCCGCCGATCGGCGCGCAGGGGCTCAATCTCAGCCTTCGCGATATTTTGGCGCTGTCGGACATTCTCTGCTCGCCCGCGGATCAGCCAATCCCGGCGACATCGGGCGATAGTTTCGACCGCAAGAGACGCGCAGACATCGTCAGCCGGACAGCCAGCGTCGATCTCCTCAACCGCTCGCTTCTGTCGGATTTCCTGCCCGTGCAGATGCTGCGCGCCGCGGGGCTGCACGTGCTGTCCGCCATTGCTCCGCTTCGCAATATCGTGATGTGCGAGGGTATCGAGCCCGGCGGCAGCCTGCGCAATTTTCCGTCGATGTTACGGGAAAAGCTGCGCCGGTAAGGCGCCCGACTTTATCAGGTAAAGCACCAGCGAAACCGTCACCACGGAACAGGCCGTGGTGATCAGGATGGTGGCGGATGCCCGCTCCTGCCAGACGCCGTATTGCTGGCCGATGACGAAGACATTCGTCGCCGTCGGCAGCGCCGCCAGCAAGACGGCCGCCTCGATCCAAATGGGATCGAAGCCGCCGACTGCTGCTTGCAGAGCGATATAGACGACAAGCGGATGCAGGATGAGCTTTACCGGCACGATGTAGCCGATCTCGACTGGAATCCGTTTCAGCGGACGCAATGCAAGCGTCACCCCCATGGCAAATAGCGCACAAGGTGCAGCCGCTTGCGCGAGATAATTGACAAATCGCTCGAAGGCGACGGGCTGATTGAGCGAAAGCGCGGCCACGACGAAGCCCAGCGCGGTCGACAGGATGAAGGGGTGCAGCAGCACCTTGCCGGCGATATCCACAGCAAGCCGCCATGGCGAGCGCTTGTCGCCACCTTCCAGCGCCATCAAGGCGGGGGCAACGATGAAATGCAGCGCATTTTCGAAACAAACGATCAATGCAACGGGAACGGCCGCCCTTTCGCCCAGCGCCAATAGCGCAAGCCCCGGCCCCATATAGCCGATATTGCCATAGGCGCCTGCAAACGCCTGGATCGTGCTGTCGGCCAGCGAATTGCGGCGCAGGAAGCGGCCGACCAGAAACAGCAGCAGGAAAATCGAATAGGTCGCGGCGATATCGGCGGCGATGAAGTCGATCCGCGTCAGCTGTTCGATCGGCGTCTGGGACACGAGCTTGAAGAACAGCGCCGGCAATGCGGCATAGATGATGAAGGTATTCAGCCAGCCGAGTGCCTCCGCCGGCTGCTTGGTAATGCGTGCGGCGACATAACCGATGAGGATCAGGCCGAAGAATGGCAGCAGCAGACCGGCAATATCAGCCATGGGGGTCAGCCATTGGGCATGTTCCATTTGCCGAGGAAAATAAGAGCGAAGGATGCCGTCCGGCTTAGCCGATTTTCATCAGGATTGGAAAGGTCTGCTGAAACCAGATCGCCATATCGCTGACATAGCCGAAGATGAAGGCGAGACCGGTGAGCACCAGAAGCCCGCCCATGACCTTCTCGACCGTGCCGAGATGGCGGCGGAAACGGGAGAGAAAGCTCATAAAGGCGCCGGAAAAGCCGGCGGCGATCCAGAAGGGAATGGCAAGGCCGAGCGAATAGACGGCAAGCAGGCCGGCGCCGGCGCCGACCGTTTCGCGTGATGCCGCGATGCCGAGGATAGCGCCAAGAACCGGGCCGATGCAGGGTGTCCAGCCGAAGGCGAAGGCAAGGCCCATGATATAGGCGCCCGTCAACGTCGCCGGCTTCCCGCCGCTCTGGAAGCGGGCCTCCCGGGCCAGAAGGCCGATGCGGAAGACGCCGAGGAAATTCAGCCCCATGATGACGATGATGAGGCCGCCGATTTTGGCAAGAATATCGAGGTGCTGACGCAAGAGCATGCCGATGGAGGACGCGCCGGCGCCGAGCGCAACGAATACCGTGGCAAATCCCAAAGTAAAAAAGAGTGCCGACATCAGCACATTGCCGCGAACGCTGGGGCTCTCCGCCACAGCTGCACCGCCGCCGCGAAACTGCTCGACCGAAATTCCCGCCATATAGCAGAGATAAGGCGGCACGAGCGGCAGCACGCAGGGCGAAAGAAACGAAAGCGCTCCGGCGAGCAATGCACTCAGAAGCGAGATATCGGCGAGCGACACGATGGACTCCGGCTATGTCATTTCGATCCCTTCCTAACGTTGCGGGGATGCGAAAGCCAATCACCTTTTCGGGTGTCGTGCTGGCAAAGCCTTGGACATAAGCGGTTACGGAGCCTGCCATGCGCTGGAAATCCGTTTCCACAGCCGCGACCAAACGCCGCAGGAGAAGCGGATGAAAGAATTCACTTTTCGCCCAATTCGGGGTCCAAGCTGCCTTGGTTCGTAGAACAACGCATATTCCATCTCAGCTATTTAACGGAGGAAAGCCCCATGCGTATTGCTACCATGTTCACGACTACAGCTTTTGTCGCGCTCTTCAGCGTCAGTGCCATGGCTCAAACCGCGACCACCCCGAGCACCACGACAACAACCCCCAGCGCAACGATGTCGACACCTTCGACGACCACCCCGACCAAGCCGAAAGCAATGAAGCCGGCCCAGACTGCCGTGTCCAAGGCATGTTCGACCCAGGCCGATGCCAAGGGGCTGCATGGAAAGGCGCGCGCCAAATTCCGCAGCGACTGCAAGAAGAATGGCGGCAAGGTCTAAGTCCAGATACGTCTCACGCAGCGATCAGCTTTGCCGCTGAAATGTCGGTAGAGTTGATCGTTGCGAGGGGTTTCCCCCATAAGCCGGGCAGATCCGGTATAGGACGACCGCACCTCTGATCGCTATACGGCAGCAATATTTTGCAACAGACGAGACAAACAACAGAAACCCGCTGAAATTACAGCTCATTCCTGTCCGGTCGAATCAATGGACGGAGCAGGAAATTGAAACCAGCGTTAAACTCTCCCCCTTCTGAAGCCATGCCGCATGCCAGCTATCTTGCGGCCTGTCGTTTTGCTCTTGAACCCTCCCTCGAAAGCTTGGTGACCGCCGCGGCGAAATCGGGTTGGAAGCGGGATTATGTTCTCCTTGCAATCACGGCTCTCGTCTTGGACGACAATGATGCCACGGCGTCATCAGCGCAGCCGCTATATTCGTGATCGGCAGAGGACGAGATGGCTGCGGAGGTGCCGCGGCCAACCGAATGCGACCGGGCCGTGAACCGCCATGGCTCACTCCTTCTTCGGCTTGAGTTCCCTCGTCGCCGGATCGACCTTGCCGTCGGCGAGTCTGTTGCGAGGATCGGCAACGAGCTCGGCATTGTCCTTATCCTTCGCTGCTCGAGCTGGACCGTGTGCCTTGCTGTGCTGAATCTTCGCCAGCGCCTGCTTATCTTCGTTTCCGTCCCGCGGATCATGCGACCGATCGTTTGCCAAGATACGTCTCCTCTTTGTCGGAAGGGAAACTCGGTCGATTCGATTCCGTTCCAGGAAGGCGGTGGGTATCGTAATCCGGCGATTGTTTAAATCCGCAGTCGGCGCGGCTCTAAGGACGCCGAAACAATAAAACGCCATACTTTTAGCGACATTTAATATAAGAATACGACAGTCGATACGAAACGATTCATGAATTCCCGCGTTTAAACGTCACTGTTAGGTGAGGAACCTGATCATGACAGCGATCGAAAGAAAGAAGTTCGCTCGGCTTGTCATGCTGATATTGCTGCCGATCTTCGGCGGCCTGACGGCGGTTGCGATCGTAGCGCTCGCGGCAATCGCATAGGTACCGGCTGGTTTACCCGCCTTGAAGAACTCTGCAGGGCTGATCTCAATGCAAGACAGCCTATCCAAGCCTCGTGAGCAGTCGCGGCTGTCGACCGAAAGCGAGTAATCCCTTCCCTTCAGCTGATAGATGTAATTCGCCAGCAAGGCTTCGCCGGAGCTGAATTTCGGCAGGAGAAAATCGCACAGGTCGGCAAGCTGGGCGGATTTGACGAGAGGAGGATCGAAATCCTCCTTACTACCCGATAGATGGGCTTCACCAGGCATTTCGATACGAACGAGATCAACAACCTGTGCGTTATGCAATCTCACAAGAGAGGATTTTTCCGGCTCGCCGTCCCATTTCGTCACATAGAGACGAGGAAAAGCATCTTCCGGGCATAACAACTTCTATTTTATGGGTTGACCGCAATAAGGCGTCTGCATATGTTCCGCGCACTTCCAGCCGAGGTGGTATCTGCCTGCGGAGAGGGAGAGCGTAGCTCAGTCGGTAGAGCAACTGACTTTTAATCAGTAGGTCATGGGTTCGAATCCCATCGCTCTCACCAGCGGACTTTGGGTCCGTTCTGGACACATAGGTTACGGTTTATTCCTGAGACATAGGTAACACTTTTGGACCGAAAGGGTTCGGCAAA